>JAJDOJ010000103.1 GCA_022340215.1 Gammaproteobacteria bacterium | reverse complement strand
CTACTGCGCTGATGGGAGCTCGGCTCAAATGCCCCCGATTTTTCGTTGCGTAGGCCCACTATGCGCCTCAAAATCGTGAACATTCGATCTCGCTCTCCCATCATGCTCGCTACGATCACCTAAGTCCGACAGGCTCCTAGATACAGAAATGATTATGAGAAATATTCTCGTGATTGTCACTTTTCTTGTGGCGGGAGGCGTCAGTGCCTGCAGCTGGAATCCGTTCCAGGTTTACCGTATCGACGTGCAGCAAGGCAACGCCCTACCACCGGAGGCGATCGATCAGCTTCGGGTCGGGATGACGGCGGAACAGGTGCGGTTCCTGATGGGGACACCGATCGCATCGGACCCATTCCGTCCGGACAGATGGTACTACGTCTACTATCTGAAACCGGGCAAACGGCCGACGATCGAGCAGCGGCTCACCATCACCTTCGAGGAGGGTCGGGTCACGCGCATCGAAAGACCCAAATCCGAATCCGGGGCGGACCCGGACCGATCCGCCTGAGCCGGGAAGCAGGCCTCAATTTCTGGCTTTCCCCTCCGTCATCGGACCGCCGCCCTTCTTCATTACCTTCCCCTCAGAGGCACGACGCCTGCGAACCTCCTTCGGATCGGCGATGAGGGGACGATAGATCTCGACGCGGTCGCCGGAGGCCAGTACTCGATCGCGCGGCGCCGCCTTGCCGAAGATCCCAAGCTTGTGGACCGACAGGTCAATCACCGGAAAACGGTCGCGGATGCCGGAAACCTCCACCGCCTTGTCCGCCGTCGTGCCGTCTGGGACCTGTATTTCGATGATGGCCTGCTCGCCGGGCAACGCGTAGGCGACCTCGACCGTAATGGTCTCCTCATCTGCCATGAACGTCTCGCGCCCTGGCGATAAAGGCGTCCATGAGCGAGTTGGCGATTTGTTTAAACAGCGGTCCAATCGTGAGGCGCAACACAGGATTGGCAATCTCGAATTCCATGTCCAGGCGGATCTTGCAGCCTGCGTCGCCGACCGGCTCGAAGCGCCAGAACCCCTGCAGGTGCCGGAAGGGACCGTCCAAGAGCCGCATCTCGATCATCTTGTTGATCTGCAGTCGGTTTCGGGTGGTAAACGCGGCGGACAGGCCACGCCTGGAGAAGTGAACAGTCGCCTTGATCTCGTCGGGGCTCTCGTCGTGGATCTTGACCTCGTCGCACCACGGCAGGAAATCCGGATAGGCCCGAAGATCATTGACCAGAGTAAACATGTCCGCGGCCGTGTAGGGCACCAGCGCGTTGCGGTTGATCGTCGTCACGAACGCGCTCAGATAACACCGATGGCGTTCAGGAACACCAGCACTACCCCTACCGGTGTCACATACCTGACGAGGACCTGCCAGACGCGGTATGCGCTTGGGGCAATGGCGAGTTCGTCGCGCGATGCCGCCGCTCTCATCAGCCAGGCCGCGAATATCGCAATCAGCAATCCGCCGAGCGGAAGCATGATGTTCGAGGTCAGGTAATCCAGCACCTCGAAAACGTTTTTGCCGAACAGGGTGAATTCCGACCAGATATTGAAGGAGAACACCGTGCCCAGTCCCAGCGCCCAGGCGACCACCCCCCCTATCACCGACGCGTGGACGCGTGTCAGACCGTGGTTCTCGACCAGCCAGGCGACGGCCGGTTCGATCAGGGAAATCGCCGATGTCCATGCCGCGAACACCAGCAGCACGAAGAACAGGGTACCGAACAGGACCCCGCCCGGCATCTGCCCGAAGGCGATCGGCAGGATCCTAAATATCAGACCTGGCCCTTGGGCCGGCTCGAGGCCCTGGGCGAACACGATCGGGAAGATGGCAAGACCCGCCACGATGGCCACGGCGGTATCGGCAAGGGCAACGATGATGCTAGTGCCCGGAATCGAGGCGTCCTGCGGAAGATACGACCCGTAGATCATGATCGCACCCATACCGAGACTGAGGCTGAAGAAGGCCTGCCCCATGGCAGTCAGAATCGCCTCTGCGTTCAGCTTGCCGAAATCCGGTTCGAACAGAAACGCGACCCCCCGCATGAACTCTCCCTGGGACATGGCGTATCCCACCAGCAGGATCAACAGCAGGAACAGGGCCGGCATCAGGAAACGCACCGCCTGCTCGATGCCGGAGGAGACCCCGCGCGCGACGACGATCATGCTGATGACGATAAACAGGGTGTGCCATGCGAGTAGCCGCTCGGGATCCCCGACCAGGGCATCGAAGACGGCGCCCGCATAAGCTGCATCGGCACCGGTGAACATCCCCGCGGCCGAGCGGAAGACATAGGACAGACACCAGCCGGCGATCACGCTGTAGTACGACAGGATCAGCAGTCCGGCAAGGACGCCCATCCAGCCGAGCAGCGACCAGCGACGACTCTTTCCTTCGTCGTGCGCCAGCGTGCGCATGGTATTGATCGGGCTCTGGCGCCCGCGGCGACCCAGCATCACCTCCGAGATCATGATCGGGATGCCAATGACCGCAACACAGATCAGATAGACGATAACGAATGCCCCCCCGCCGTTCTCTCCGGCAACGTAGGGGAACTTCCAGATGTTCCCCAGCCCTACCGCCGAACCCGTCGCGGCCAGTATGAACGCCAGACGGTTCGACCACTCCCCATGCATCGAAGTCCGATTGGTTGGCACGCCTCCCCCCTGTTCCAGGATGCGCCGGTATTGTGTGGGATTTTCCAAGGTGGCACAAGAAATGCCGGAGTGCCAATGAAGGCTGAACCGGATGGTCAGGGGGTATACTTGTCAAATGGGAAAAAAGAAAAAGGATCAGGGGCCCGGTCCGGCGACGATCGCCGTAAATCGCAAGGCGCGTCACGACTACTTCATCGAAGACACCTTCGAGGCGGGGATCGCACTCGAGGGGTGGGAGGCCAAAAGCCTGCGCGACCGTCGATTGCAGCTCAAGGAAAGCCACGTCCTGATGAAGGACGCGGAGGCCTGGCTGATCGGGGCTCACATCTCACCGCTCGCCACCGCGTCCACGCACGTCTCGCCCGATCCCGTGCGCACGCGAAAACTCCTGATGCACCGGCGGGAATTGGACCGGCTCGTGGGCGCCGTCGAACGTAGCGGCTACACGATCGTACCGCTCTCGATGTACTGGAAACGCGGGCGCGCCAAGCTGCAGCTCGGGCTCGCGCGGGGCAAGAAGCAGCACGACAAGCGTCAGGTCGAGCGTCAGCGCGACTGGAGACGGGAACAGCAGCGTATCCTGAAGAAGGGCTGACGCGATCTGGTCTGCCATTTTCCGGCAATCGCCTTAACCGTCCGGACGGTCCGTTGGGGCCTCGTCACGCGATTCCAGCGCCATCCACAGACAGTTTCCCCCGCTGGCGTCCGCGATGTTTCTCAGGCGCGCCTCGTGGGCCGCGCGCTCAGCCTCGGTCGCCCTCAAGACTCGCAGCGCCGGCCGTTCGCGGCTGACCGGACGCGGGCCTTCGCCTTCGGTCGTATCGAGTCCCGCCTCCCCCGCTAACGCCAGACTGGCCTGCCCGCCGGTCATCGCGAGGTAGACGTCCGCAAGGATGCGGGCGTCCAGCAACGCACCGTGCAGGTCGCGGTTGGAATTGTCGATGTCGTAGCGCTTGCAGAGCGCATCCAGGTTGTTCTTCCGACCCGGATGTTTCTTTCGAGCCAGCGCGAGCGTGTCGAGCAGCCCGCAACGGGTTTCCACTGGGCCATCCACCTCGGGCAGCCGCTCGAGTTCCGCGTTGATGAAACCGATATCGAAGGGCGCGTTGTGAATCACGAGTTCGGCCCCGACCACGAACCGCAGGAACGCCTCCGCCACGTCTCGAAACCGCGGTTTGTCGGCCAGAAACTCGGTGGTGATTCCGTGGACCGACACGGCACCCTCGTCGATCTCGCGGTCGGGCTGGATGTACTGATGAAAGGTCTCCCCCGTCGGCCGTCGGTTGACCAACTCCACGCATCCGATCTCGATGATCCGGTGTCCCTGTGACGGATCCAGTCCCGTCGTCTCGGTATCCAGTACGATCTGCCGCATGGTTTCTCCGATTGTCGCTGTCAGCGTTCAGCGATCAGCCGTCAGCGCTTTCATGCTCTGATCGCTGATCGCTGACCGATTATCTCCCCAGCATCTCGTCGATCGCCACATTGGCGAGCCGGTCGGCCAGTTCGTTCTCCCGGTGCCCGCTGTGACCCTTGACCCAATGCCATTTGACCTGGTGGCGCGATACCGCCGCATCGAGACGCTTCCACAGGTCTTCGTTCTTGACGGGCTGCCGTGCGGCGGTCCGCCAGCCCCGGGTCCTCCAACCATCGATCCACTTGGTGATCCCGTCACGGACATACTTCGAGTCGGTCGTCAGGACGACCTCGCAGGCGCGTTTCAGCGTTTCCAGCGCCACGATGGCCGCCATGAGCTCCATGCGGTTGTTCGTCGTGCGGGGCTCCGCCCCCTTGAGGGAACGTTCCCGGCCACGGTATCTCAGCACCGCGCCCCACCCGCCGGGCCCGGGGTTTCCCCGACAGGCGCCATCGGTAAAGACCTCGACGACATCAGACACGCGCAACGTACCGCGTCGACGGTTCGGTGAGGTTGCCCGGGAGCAGTCCCCTGCGGCGCGGCCAGGCCAGCTTGATCGGCGTCAGTGTCGCCACCTTCTTTCGCGCCAGATGGAGGTGGGCGGAACCGGCATTCGGCAACACCTTCGCCACGTGATCGAAGACCCCCGACCGCTGCTGCATGGACAGGTTATTGATCGGCGGGCGGAAGCCGATCGAGGTCGTCGACATCATCTCGAAACCGAGCACCGAGAGCCACTCCCGAATCCTGGAACCCGAGTAGAAGCGCCCGCACCAGGGTACCCGCCCCCGGCGGCCGAGCGCCATCCGCCAGAGCCCGTGAAGACTGATCGGGTTGAAACCGACGATGACCAGGTATCCCTCCGGAATCAGTGTGCGATCCACTTCCCTCAGGATGGCGTGTGGATCCGTTGAGAACTCGAGCGCGTGAAGCAACAGGATCAGGTCTAGGCTGTCCGACTGGAACGGAAGCGCATCCCCCGACCCGACGACATCCGCGCCGTCCAGCACCGGACCCAGCCGCATCCGGCATTTCGTTCTGCAACACTGCATCAGATCCGTTTCACCGGAAATACCACCGATTTCAAGGGCGTAGTACCCGAAAATCCGTGGCAGGATGCGGTCCAGCTCGAACTTCACGCTGGATAGCAGAGGCTGACCGGCCGCCGTGGCGTACCACTCCCTCAAGGCAAGCGTCTGACTGCGTGCATCACCGGCAACCGGCCGCATACCGTTCACACGAGACACCAACGCGGGAACGGCTGCGACGCTGCATGGCATACGTCGAAACCTGGCCACCTGTCATGAATCCGCGGCGCATTATTTGTTATCGCCGTGACAAACAAAGTAAGCTACTCCTCAAAGAATGAAAGCATCGGAGAATGCCGGGCCCTAGATACGACCGTGTTCACCGGACGATCTTCCGGCTTGGGCTTCGAGCCGCCCGGAAGTCGAACAGAAGACGGGGCATTGGCGTCACCCATTATCGCCTTCGGAATTCCCGATATCCAGAACCCACACGACTCGCAGGACACGCGCTCGCCACGCGCTGACCTCCCCGGACCAGCGGATGCCGGAAACACCTGAGCCACCGAAGACCCCATTTCCGCAAACGCGGTCTAATATCTAAGATTATGAATCTGAAAGATACCCTAGAGGTCGCCGGACGCACTGACAAGGGCCGGGTACGATCGAGCAACGAGGACTACATCGGGGAGGAATTGGAGATTGGGGTCGTCGCGCTCGCCGACGGGATGGGGGGTTATCGTGGAGGCGAGATCGCCAGTGCGATCGCAATCAATACCATTCTCGACGAACTGAGGCAGGCCATTCCGGGGATTGGTCCGGGGGAAATCGACGAGAGCACGGGATACTCCCGGCAGAGCATCGCCGCCCGCGAGGCCGTCGTCAAGGCGAACCAGACGATCTACCAGACCTCCCGCAGCCAGGCACAGTTCCAGGGCATGGGCACGACCATCGTGCTCGGGATCTTTCACAACAACAAGATCACGGTCGCCCATGTCGGGGACTCGCGAATGTACCGTTTTCGCGACGACGAACTCAAGACGATCACCGTGGACCACACCCTGCTGCAGGAGTTGATCGACCGGGGGCTCTACACGCCCGAAGAAGCACGCGAATCGCTCAACAAGAACCTGGTCACCCGCGCCCTGGGTATCGAGTCGACGGTAGCAGTCGACATTCACGAGGACGCGGTATATCCGGGTGATATCTTCATCCTTTGCTCGGACGGGCTCAACGACATGGTCGAAGACGAGGAGATCAAGGCGGCGTTGAAGGCCTTCGATGGCAACCTCGGCGAAACGGCGGACCGTCTCATCGAGAAGGCCAACGAGCGCGGCGGGAAGGACAACGTGTCAGCGCTGCTGATTCACGCCCTGAAGGCCTTTCCCGACAAGCCCTCCTGGCGCAGCAAGCTCACGCGCTGGTTTACCTGAGCGCCGTTGCGCGGACGACCGCAAGGGTGCGTGGCCCAACCGATCCGGCAATGCCAAACGAAACGATGTACGAGACACTCCAGTGGCAGAGGCGCTCCGCCGGGTGGACTTCACCATCCGTCGGTTCACTCGAGGCCGAGTACGCTTTGCATCGCCAATATTCGAACATTTGGCTGGCGGCGGTCGAGTGGGGTCGACCCGGTCGCGTCACCACGAGGTGAAACGACGCGCCCCGCCACGGATATCCCTGCTGCAATATTCGGAAACTGTGAGGCACCATGGCAAAACTGATCGTAACGTCCAAAGGTGATCTGGTGGGCGAGTTCCCGCTCAGCAAAGAGTGCATCACCGTCGGCCGAAAATCGGACAACGACATCCATATCGAGAATCCGTCCATCAGCGGCTACCACGCCCAGGTGATCACGATCCTGAACGAGTCCTTCATCGAGGACCTGAACAGCACCAACGGCACCTTCGTCAACTCTCGGATGGTGCGTAAACACGCACTGCACGACGGCGACATCATTTCCCTGGGACAACACAAGCTGGAGTACATCAACGAGTTGACGTCGAGGAATTCCACACAGGCGGCGGACCGTACCGTGGTCATCGAAGGCGACGCCAAGGGCGCGGCAAAGCAGCGGATGAACGCTACCGAGGCCCGAAGCCGGGAGCTGGCGAACGCGCGGGTTCACATCACCAGCGGTTCCAACGAGGGTAAGGAACTCCTCCTGACCAAACCAGTGACCACCCTGGGCCAGCCGGGTGTCGTCGTGGCGGCCATCTCGCGCAAGGAAGACGGTTTTTACATCATGCTCGTTGAGGGAGACGATGAGAACAAGCGCCCCCAGGTCAACGGTGAAACGATCGACAAGGGCGCGCGGCTGTTGAGTCCCGGGGACAAGATCAAAATCGGTGGCGTCCGTATGCAGTTTCTCGCGGGGACGTCTGCCGGACCATAGCGACCACGCAGCGATTAGGTGCTTCCGCCACCTACGGCCCGAAACCGGGGGCACGAGACCCATTACCGCAACCGCTGCATCAGGGGACTGCCGTGGCACGAAAGCAGCGAACTATGTGGCGATCGCCCGCCCTGCTCTGCGGCGGGAACTCCCGGATACAGCGCGGCTCACACCACGGGCAACGCGGATGAAATGCGCAACCTGACGGCGGATCGGCAGGGGACGGCGGATCGCCCTGGAGCCTGACCCGTTGCGGTTCCAGATCCGGCCTGGACCGCGGGACGGATGCCAGCAACGACTGCGTATAGGGATGCAAGGGACGGGTCAGGATCTCGCCGGTCGTGCCCTGCTCAACGATTCGCCCGAGATACATCACCGCGATCTCGTCCGCCATGTAGGCGACCACCGAGATATCGTGCGTGATAAACAGGTAGGCGATGTCCAGTGACTGCTGCAGCTCGCGGAGCAGGTTCAGGATCTGCGCCTGCACCGAAACGTCCAGGGCGCTGGTCGGTTCGTCGCTGACCAGCAGGCGGGGTGAAACGGTCAGCGCCCGCGCGATACCGATCCGCTGGCGTTGGCCACCGGAGAATTCATGAGGATAACGGTCCCTTGCGGATGCTTCGAGCCCGACCTGCTTCAAGAGAAGATCCACTCGTTCCCGGCGCGCCTCCCTGTCGCCTTCGACGCCCAATGCGATCATCCCCTCCTCGAGGATGTCTCCCACCAGCATCCTGGGATTCAGGGAAGCGTAGGGGTCCTGGAAGATGATTTGCAGGGCGCCTCGATAGGAACGCAAGTCCCTCCGACCCAGTCTTGTCAGGTCTGAACCCTGGAACCGGACGCTACCCCCGCTCGGCTCGATGAGGCGCAGAATCCCCTTACCCAGGGTGGTCTTGCCGCATCCCGATTCTCCCACCAGCGCGAGCGTGCGCCCCGCGTGGACCGCCAGCGAGACGCCATCTACCGCGCGGACGTGTCCCACAACGCGATGAAACAATCCACGCCGCACCGGGAAATGCACCTCGAGGTCGCGAACCTCGAGTAATGGTTCGCCGGTGATCGGCCGCTCGACGCCCGCGGAATGAACCGCCAACCGACCCTGCCGCTCGTCTCCCGGAATCCTTGCCCCGAGGGAATACAGGTGGCAGCGAACCCTGTGATCCCCAGCAAGGTCGTGCCCCTGTGGTGCCTCTCGGGAACAGGCCGTCATCGCATCCGGGCAACGGGGTGCGAATCGGCAACCCTTCCCGGGATCGGACAGGGACGGAGGCGATCCCGCGATCCCGACCAGGTTTCCGCCCCGTCGCGCACGGTCCGGCAGGGCCCGAAACAGGAGCCGGGTATACGGATGCGCGGGGCTGTCGAACAGCGCCCTGACCGAGCAGGTTTCCACGATCTCGCCCGCATACATCACCGCAACGCGATCGGCGATCTCGGCCACCACACCCAGGTCATGGGTAATGAGCAGGATCCCCATACCGGTATCCCTGCGCAGGCTGTTCAGCAGGTCCAGAACCTGCGTCTGGATCGTCACGTCCAGGGCCGTGGTCGGCTCGTCGGCGACGAGCAACCCAGGTCTTCCGGCGAGCGCCATCGCGATCATGACCCGCTGCTTCAGTCCCCCGGAAAGCTGATGGGGATACTCCCCGGCCCGTCGCGCCGTGTCCGGGATCCCGACCTTGTGGAGCAGCTCCTCGGCCTGCCGCAGCGCGTCCCCCCCACGCGCGTGTCCATGCGCGACGCAGGCCTCCATGACCTGCCGACCCACCGTGAGTACGGGGTTCAGCGAGGTCATGGGCTCCTGAAAGATCATGCCCATCTCCCCGCCCCGCACCGACCGCATGGCGGATTCCGGCAGGGTCAACAGTTCCCTGCCCCCGAGCGCCACGCGTCCGGCCGTGATGCGCCCCGAATCCGGCAGCAGACGCATCAGCGACAGGGCCGTCATCGACTTGCCACAGCCCGACTCCCCGACGAGCGCAAACACCTCGCCGGTCCGTATGCGGAAACTCAGGTTCGATACCGGAACGATGGCCCGCGGGCCGGCGCCGAAACGGGTACTCAGTCCGGCGACCTCGAGCAGCCAAACGGGCCCCGCATCGGTCTTGACGGTGGTTTCCGCGCTCATTCAATTCGCTGCCGGAGCCGGGGATCGAAGGCGTCTCGGACCACGTCGGAAAACAGGTTTGCGCTGAGCACGAGACCAAACATGGAAATCATGGCCGCGCCAAGGGACCACCAGACCACCGGCTCGCGCGCCATTTCCAGTCGCGCCCCGTTGATCATGTTGCCCCAGCTGTAGGTCGCGGGGTCCACACCGATCTGCACGTAGGACAACACGGCTTCGGCCAGGACCAGACCGCTGAAATCGAGCACCACCGTGATCAGCACGATATGCATCACGTTCGGCAGGATATGGCGCAGGATGATCCGCGGGTGTCCCACGCCGAAAGCGGTCGCGGCCTGTATATACTCGAGCTCCCTGACCTTGAAGCTCTCCCCACGCAGCAGTCTGCACAGGCTGGTCCAGCTGGTCAGTCCGAGTATCAGGCACAGGGCGAGCAGCCGAAGGTCCGCGCGTTCTGCGACGCTGTCGTAGCGTTCGGCGTGCGTCGACATATAGACGTTCAGCATGAGAACCGCGGCCGCGATCAACAGGACGCCGGGGATGGAATTCAGTGTGGTGTAGGCGTACTGGACGAGATCGTCCACCCAGCCCCTGAAGTAACCCGCCATGATCCCCAGTATGACCGCGATCGGCAGCATCACCATGGTCGTCAGTGTGCCGATCAGCACCGCGGTCCGAATGCTCTTCAGCGACTGGTAGAACACGTCCTCCCCGACCTTGTCCGTGCCCAGGACATGGTAGTCCAGACCGAGCATGCCGAGGGTGGCGAATCCGGTGAACACGGCCGCCAGCGTCCACAGGGCGGCCCGCCACGGTCCGGCCTCTCGAGCGTTGCGAACGAAGGAGACGAACCGGCCCAGTGACATGCCCCGTCTGCGCGCCCCCCGGAGAAGCAACACGGCCGCCGGCATTGTCCAGACCATGAGACCCAGCGCGACACCGGCGAAAGAGGTCACGGCGATATCCTGGAAACGTCCCCTGCTGTCCGCGGGTAGATGGGCTCCACCATGCCGGAGCCGGGGATAGACGCGTTCCTGCCGGCCGTCCGGCAGCCCGACCGGTTCGCGTACATACAGATGCGCGGCAAAGGGCGCCGAGTAGGTCTTTTCGTTCGATTCGCGTAGCGGCGTCGCCACCCAGTCCAGGACACTCAGCACCTCGTTGGAGTAGACCGGTTTACTGTCGGGTCCGGCCCCGGGTAACCGGGGGTGGAAATGCAGCGAATCCGCCACGGCGATCAGCGTATACGTGACCAGCAAGACGAGACAGACGATGGCGATGCGACTCCGCACGACACGCTTCCAGGGCTCGTGGAGATGCGGCTTTCCGGCGGCGTACGCCGCATAGGCCGCGACGGCCAGGAGCAGCACGAAGAATAAGGCATCGGTTGGCAGGACGACGGGTTTGGGCATGCGTCTCGTTGCGGGTTGCGTGGCGGCCGGCGTCTTTGCAGTCGAGTCGTTAAACCTGGCTCAACCTGGCCGAACGCGGGGATCGGCCAGGGTATACGCGATGTCCGTCAGGATCAGTCCGAGTATGTACAGCAGGGTTCCCAGATAAACGATCGAGCGGACGATCGCGAAATCCTGGTTGTCGATTGCATCGATGGTGTAGCTGCCCAGCCCCGGGATACCGAAGAAGGACTCGGTCAGCAGGCTACCGAGAAACAGCAGCGGCAGGAGTACGACCACACCGGTCAGGATCGGAATCATGGCGTTGCGCAGGATGTGACGGAACAGGACGAGGCGCTCGGGCAGCCCCTTGGCGCGGGCCGTCCTGACGTAGTCCTTGCCCGCCTCCTCAAGGAACAACGTACGGTACCAGCGCGTGCCCGCCCCGATCCCCGATAAAACGCCGATCAGGACCGGCAGGACCAGGAAACGAAACGCCTGTGTTCCGGGTTCATAGCCGGAGATCGGTGTGAGGTGAAGCAGTTTGCCCACCAGGTACTGCCCGCCGATGATGTAGAACAGGCTCGAAATCGACATCAGCATGACGCACAGGACCACGCCACTGAGATCCAGCCAGGTCCCGCGAAAAAAAGCGATCGACATGGCGAAGGTGATATTGACCGCGAGGCCCACGAGCAGCGTCGGGACGGCGATCGCCAGGCTCGGCCACATGCGCTGACGGATATCGTGTCCGATGTCCCGCCCGGCGTCGGACCGGCCGAATTCGAAGGCCAGCAATCCGAGCGATTTGGTGACGAAGATCGTATCCGTCCACCGGGCCAGCCCCTCGCGTTCCTCGTTGTAGATCAGTGGCCGGTCGTAGCCGCGCTCCGCCTTCCACTGGTCGATCTGCTCCTGTGTGACCCGCTTCTGCCCCAGAAACATTCGCGCCATATCGTCCGGCGAATTGACCACGAAGAACAGCACGAACGTGAGCACATTGACGCCGAGGACGATCGGCAGGGCGTACAGCACACGACGGAAGATATAGGCAGTCAAAACGCCGTACTCCGCTGCCGGCGTCGATACAGGATCCAGCTGCCGGCGAACAGACCCGTTATCAATACCGCCAGGCCCCAAATCGGCCAGAGCACCGGTCGGTTCCACTCGGCCCGGTAGTTCGCCCGGAGCCCGGGATCGAGTCGCTCGTACTTGAGGGTGTTGTTGGCCATCAGGTTCGGTTTCAGATTGTGAACCCAGTCGTGATAGAGCGTGAACGTCCTCGGATGGTATCCGAACAACCAGGGCGCATCGCGCCTGACGATTTCCACCATACGCCGGATCACCTCGAGCCGTGCGGGTCCGTCGGTCATGTCCTTCATCTCTTCGAACAGGCGATCGAACGCCGCGTTCTCGTAGTTGCTCGCATTCTCACCCCCGGATACCGTCTTCGCGTTGGGCCCGAAGAGCAGAAACAGGAAGTTTTCCGGATCCGGGTAGTCCGCGTTCCAGCCCCACTGGTACACCTGCGCCACACCCTGTCGCATTTTGTCCTGAAACCGGTTGTAGTCCGTGTTCCGTATGACCAGCTGGATCCCCAGCTTTGCGTACTGCTTACGAACCCAGTTCAGCCGCGCACGCCCATCAGGACCGGTGCCGACGGTATCGAAGTAGAGCACGATGGGTTTGCCGGTAGCGGCGTCCTTCCCATCGGGATAGCCGGCCGCGACCATGAGTCGTTTGGCATCCTCTAGCGGTCTTCGCCTCGGGGCGTTTACATCCCATTCGTAGACAAAAGGATTGATGCCGGTCGGCCCGGATTCGTGACCGAATATCCCGGGCGGGATCGGCCCCTGCGCGGGTTCGCCACGCCCGTTGGCGAAGATCGAGATATATTCCTCGTAGTCAACCGCGATCGAGATCGCCTGACGCAGCTTGCGTGCACGTTCACCGTCGCCGCCGACCACCGGATCCAGCATGTTGAACCCCATGTACATGATCGAGGTGTCGATACCGGTGGCGAGTCGGATCCCTCGCTGCTCCATCTCGGCGGTCACGCCGGCCTCCCCGAATCCCGTGAAGCGCACCGCCTGATCGAAGCTGTCCGAGGAAATACCTGAGGTGTCGTAATAACCCTGAAGAAACTTGTTCCAGTAAGGAATGTTCTCCTTCTCCAGGCTGAACACCACGCGGTCGATCATCGGCAGACGCCGTCCCGCGTCTTTCAGCAACCCGTCTACGCGATCCTCCTCGCTGCCCCGATCCGGATAGGTTTCTTCGTGGAACCCCGGGTGACGCTCGAGAACCATGCGACGGTTGGGATCGTTTTCGGTCAGCATGTAGGGTCCGGTTCCTACCGGGTACCAGTCGAGGGTGAGATTTCTTTCGGCCATGCCCGGCTGGCTGTAGAAGCGATCGGCCTCCCACGGCACGGGCGCGAAGAATGGCATGGCGAGCCAGTACCGGAACTGGGGGTAACGGCCCTCGATTCGTACCCGAAAGGTGTACCCGTCGATAGCTTCCAGACCTTCCATGGGATAGTCACGCAGGTCCCGCCAATGTACCCCTTCGCGCTTGTCCTCGCCGGTATCCTCGGAGAGGAGCCGATCGTGAAAGGCGGCGAATCCCAGGATATGTTTCGACATCAGGCCGGCGATGGGGGAATTGAGCCGCGGATCCGCGAGACGTTTGATCTGATAGACATAGTCCGCCGCCGTAAGCTCCCTCGAGCCGGTCTGGGGGAAACCTTCGAGCGTGCGAATGCCTTCCATGTCCCAACGCTTCGATGCGTCATATCTCGCCCTTCCCGCCTCATCCCGCGCAAATGCCGGATGGGGTTGATAATGGATGCCGGGACGGATTCGCACGATGTAGTCGGTAAAGGCAACCTCGTCGTGCGGCGCATCGTCGTCCAGGAGTCTGCCCTGCTCGTCCCTGGCCTGGATCTGCGGTAATGCCGTTGCTGTTAGCGGCACCAGCGTATAGGGTCGCTCGAGAAAGTGATACTGCAGCGGCGGCTCGTAGATCTGTGCAATGAAACGGAATTCGTTTGCGCTGTACGACCGCGCGGGATCCAGGTGTTTGGGACGTTCGTTGAACGATGTGTACGAGACGTTGGCCGTCGCATCCTTACCAGGGTAGGGATCGTTCCACGGTTCGTCCGGAGAACCGCAACCCCAAAGAAGCATCGCCAAAAGACATCCCGGGGCCAGGAATCGATAGAGGTGCCTGTCGCGAGGCACCGCCCCTGCGGTCTTCCCTCGACGACTGCGGACATCGCCTCGGATCCGCCGGTGTATCGGGGACGGATTGCCGAGTCGCTCACCCCTCCCATGCAAGGTACTGCCCGGCGGGGACGGTCGATAATCCGGCCGGGGCCCGAAAGCGGCGTTTGTTCGAAATTGAATCTTGAACACTTGCGGCATAGTATTGTCCGCGTGGCGGCTGTCGGTCAAAACCCCGGGCCGGCATCCCTGCCCGTCGCGATCTCGCCTGTTGCGCGGTGAACCCGGGACATGCCACCTGAATCGTACCCGCGATTTCAACTTGTTTCGTTTCGGCAACGGAAACAGAAAATCAACCCGGTTCCGGAGACCCGAATATGAGCCTTCTGGATGGAAAACGCGCCCTGATCGTGGGCGTCGCCAGCAATCGTTCTATCGCCTGGGGCATCTCACAGGCGATGCGCCGGGAAGGTGCGGAACTGGCCTTTACCTACCAGAACGACCGCCTGCGCTCGCGAGTGGAGAAGCTCGCCGGGGAATGCGACTCGGATATCGTCGTTCCGTGCGACGTCGAGGATGACGAACAGATCGAGGCGGTGTTCGAACATCTGGACGACTTCTGGGACCACGTCGATATTATCGTGCATTCCGTGGCGTTTGCTCCGAAAGAGGAACTTGAGGGGGACTTCCTCGACAACGTGACCCGGGAAGGCTTCCGGCAGGCCCACGACATCAGCAGCTACAGCTTTTCGGCGCTGGCTAAGGCCGGCAGGCAGATGATGCAGGGCAGACACGGCGCCCTGTTGACCCTGAGTTACCTTGGCTCGCAACGGGCGATGCCCAATTACAACGTCATGGGACTCGCGAAGGCCAGCCTCGAAGCCAACGTTCGCTACCTTGCCTACACCCTGGGGCCCGACGGTACGCGAGTCAACGCATTATCCGCCGGACCGATACGAACGCTGGCGGCGGCCGGAATCGGAGACTTCCGCAAGATGCTGGACCACGTGGAGAAGAATGCCCCGCTGCGTCGAAACGTCACCATCGAGGACGTCGGCAACGCCGCCGCGTTTCTGTGCTCCGACTTCGCCTCCGGCATTACCGGCGAGATAACCTACGTGGACGCGGGTTTCAACATCATCGGCATGACTGGCTACTGAGGCGTCTCGCACGGCCCCCGTGTGGATACCGACCCGGGTTCCATCTGCGCACCAACCGTCACCGGGTCGCCCTTCAGGCCCGAAGAATATCTTTCTCCCCCTCGCTTCGACCGATGACCACGGCACCGCAGGAATCGCTGAACACGTTGACCGCCGTCCTGCTCATGTCGAGCAGCCTGTCCACGGCCAGAATTATTCCGATCGCCTCCGCGGGCAGACCCACGGACGCCAGGATAATCGTGATCGCGACCAGACTCGCCGCCGGAATCCCGGCCACACCGATAGAGGTCAGCAGGGCCAGCAGCACGATACCGAACTGCTGGGCGAATGCCAGTTCCACGCCGTAGGCCTGTGCGATGAACATCGCGGCGACACACTCGTAGAGCGCCGTCCCATCCATGTTGATGGTCGCGCCGAGCGGCAGCACGAAGCCGGTCACACGGCTGGATACCCCGGCCCGTTCGCGGACGCATTCCATGGTGATCGGCAATGTCGCGGACGAGGAGGCCGTCGAAAACGCTGTCAACAGCGAGGGCAGCATGGCCCGGAAGTGGCGGACCGGACTGACGCCCGCGACCCAGCGCAGGATCAGTGGCATGGTCACGAACGCATGGATGGACAGCGCCGCCGCGACTGTGAAGAAGAACACGGCCAGTGGCCTGAACGCGTCGATGCCCGAGGTCGCTATCACCTTCGTCACCAGTGCGAACACCCCGAGTGGTGCGAATCGCATGATCAGTTCGGTGACCTGCATCATCACATGGTAGACACCGTGCCAGAACATCTGCAGGACGTTGCCGAGCTCCGGCTCGATCCGGGTCATGAAGAAGCCGAACAACAGGCTGAAGGTGATGAGTCCCAGCATCTGGCCATCGGCGGCGGCCCGAACGATATTCGGCGGCACCATGCGCAGAAATATCGCGATGACGTCACTACCGCCCCGGCCCTCTATCTGTCCGGCGATTTCCGCCGTATCCGCGCTCAGACCCAGCGTGTCAGCTGCCGGTTCCCCTCCGATCAGGCCCGGCTGCACGAGATTGACCATCACCAGCCCGGTCACGATGGCAAGGGTCGAGGTCGCCAGATAGTAGAGCAGGGTCTTGCCGCCGAGGCGCCCGAGGGCCCCTTGCGAGCCGATGCCCGAGATCCCGTAGATGATCGACGCCATCACCAACGGCACAATGAGCATCTTCAGGGCATTCAGGAACAACGCACCCAGAAAGGAAAAGACCGGCAACACGTTGACGCCGAGCAACGATCCGTCGGTACCGATCGCGAGGCCCACGACTACCGCGGCCGCCAGCGCGATCAGGATCTGCCAGTGGAGTTTTAGCTTCAGCAGGGGATTCCGTCCCGATTCACGGACGGGCTCCATGAATCACAGATTTTCGCGGAAAATGCGAACCTTCGCATCTTCCTCGAGTGCGCCGATCGCCGCGTTGAGTTCTCTGGAACCGTATGCCCTGACGACCGCATCTGCCCCGGCAGCGGTTTCCTCTCCCTTTTGCGCCGATTCCTCACGAATGCCACGCAGGACAACGACGGCAAAGGCACCGTCGGACATCTCGACGCCGTCGACCGAGCTGGCGCCCTCTGCCGGCGCCGGCAGACTAAAGGCACTGACGCGAATGCGCGAGTCAACCTTGGGTGCGGTGCGGCGAATGTGGCCGGGCGCTTCGAAGCGCGCACCGCTCGAGGCCGCAACCGACGCCGGATCGGCGCCGCCCCGAATCTCGAGCATTGCGGCATTGCCCCTTTCCTTTGCCTGCGCCGCCGCTGTCTCCTGCGCAATCGAGTCGACGATCTCGCCCCGGACCTCGTCAAGCGGTGCGACCTTCGACGCTTCGCGAGTCGCCACCCGAAGTACCAGTACCGAACCGTCGGGCAGTTCCAGCAGATCGCTGTTTCGCGATTGCCCATACACCTCTTCGCTGAACGCCGCCTCCCTGACCACTGGCTCGGAACCGATGCCCTCCCCCCCGTCGCGTGTGATCCATTCCGATTTACGAACCGGCAACCCCAGGGATTCCGACACCGGCTCGAGGCTGTCCGGTTGTTCGTATGCCAGTGTCAGCATCCGCTCTGTCATCTCGACGAACCGACGTTCCGCTTCCCTCTGGCGATAGTCCTGCTCGACCTGATCGCGTACCTGTTCAAACGATTTCTGCTCGGAAGGTTTGATTTCCGTCACCTGAATGATGTCGAACCCGCCATCGACCTGCACAGGCTGGCTGATCTCGTCGCGGTCGAGCTCAAACAGGACCTTGTCGAACTCGGGGCTCATGTCACCGCGCACCAGAAACCCCAGGTCCCCTCCGATTTCCGATGTCAGGTCGTCTCCTGAGAATTCGGCGGCCAACTGCTTGAAGTCCTCTCCGGCAGCGAGACGGTTGCGAACCTCAATGGCCTTTTCCCTGGCGGCGTCGTTAGCCGCGTCACCACCCTTGCCCTCGGCCTTTATCAGGAGGTGTCGTGCCCGGCGTTCTTCGGGTGAGACATATCGATCCATCTGATCTTCGTACTGCGCCTGCAGGGTCTCCTCATCCACTCCGACCTGGCTCTGGATCTCGCCCTCGCTGATCTGAACAAAATCCAGTTGCACCCGCTCCGGTGTCATGAATCGTTCGGTGTTTGCCTTGTAGTACTCAGTGATCTGCGCTTCGGTCACCTGTGAACGGGCGGATTCCTTGTCCGCCTCAAACAACAGATAGGCCAGATCGCGTTGCTGGTTCTTCAGTCGCTCGTAGTCCGCCGCTTCGGACCGTGTCAGGAATGCGGTATCGCGAATGCCGTCCTCGAACTCTCCCACTCGAATCTGTTGGCGGAGACCGGCCTCGAACTCCGCTTTCGATCGTCGCTGGGCCTGCAGGAGTTGGTCGTAACGGCCCGGATCGAAAGACCCATCGACCTGAAATGCCGGAATCGAGCGAATCGTTTCCGCGAGCACCTCGTCACTCACCCGGTAGCCCGATCGTTCCACCTCCTCGCGAACCAGTTCCCTTCGAACCAGCTCTCCGATCACAGCATCCTTTATGGCGTCATCGCTGTATTGAGAGGGAAGCCGGTTGCCGAACATCGAACGCAGGCTGCGTTGACGTTGCTGAAATTCAGAAGAGAACGCGCGCATCGGAATCTCGTTTCCATTGACTTCCGCTGCGATCAGATCCTGTCCTCCACCGAAGTACTCGTTGATGCCCCAAAGGGCAAACGGAATGCTGATGAGGATGATGATGACGTACGCGACGATACCGCTTGCACGATCTCGAATGGATTGCAACATGGCGAATCTAGGGGATTAGGTGATTGCCGGAAAATACCGTGCCGGATTGGGCCGGCTTTTCGTTCGTCATCAAGGCGCGACGACAGGCGCATAGTCGAACCATGGAACGGTTATCGCAACACAGAGGAGGGACGAAAAGACAAGCAGGATGGTAGGTCATTTGACAGAAATCGCCTCAGTCAGTGCACTGGTCGAAACTCCAGCACCCGCACGAGACTGCCGGTCCGGCGAAACCGGGAGGGTTTGGGCACGAGAAAGGGGTATCCTCGGATACCCCTTCGACGGGCTGGAATTGGCGGAGTGGACGGGACTCGAACCCGCGACCCCCGGCGTGACAGGCCGGTATTCTAACCAGCTGAACTACCACTCCGAAAAATTAGCGTAACACGAATTGTCAGCGCACTATGGAACCGATCGATCTGCATTGCAGAGGACGGCGACCATCGTTCCTTTGCTTGGCAAGGCTGGTGGGTGCTGAGGGAGTCGAACCCCCGACATTCGCCTTGTAAGGGCGACGCTCTACCAGCTGAGCTAAGCACCCGCTAGCAAGCGCCGAATCAGTTTACGGCATCCTTTAATGCTTTGCCAGCCTTGAAACTGGGCGACTTGGACGCGGCGATCTGAATCACGTCTCCGGTCTGTGGATTGCGTCCACTTCTTGCGCTCCTTTCCCTCACGAGAAACGTACCGAAGCCGAGTATCGATACCTGCTCACCTTTCTTGAGCGCGTCGGTCACTGTATCGACGATCGCATCGACGGCGCGAGACGCCGATGATTTGGACAGATCCGCGGCGCTCGCAACGGCATCAGTGAGTTCAGTTTTGTTCATTGGCTCCCTTCTCTCATTACATAGAGTTTTTACGGCATCCACTGATTCCGGAATGGCACCCGGTAACAGGAGTCACCGTGGACAAAATATCGAGAATCCCATTTGGCCGCACAAGCGGCACGCTGACCAGTAAGAACGCACTGTTCCGACCCGGTGTATAGAACCCCCGAATATCACGACTTCGACAAGCGCCGCGGATCCTCAGCAGCTTTCGCCTGATCTTGCAGACGCCATCCGGTTCGTTTCAGCGATCAAGCCAAACGGCCTGTCGGCACGCTTGCGGATTTACTATGATCCCCGCGCAGTTGATTGGGATTGTCGCGGGATTCCCGGAACCGGAAGGAGCAGTTTTATACCAAGCACAACTATGAACTGTCAACGGGAATTGCATCGTCCAATGCACTTGAAACTGGACGGTCAGGTATTCGTGATTCGTTACCGTGAAAAAATCATCCCGATGGTACGATTTGCGAGAGAGCCCGCGCAGGACGAGTCCGAACCGGCAGAAATCTTGCTCTGCGGGCAAGCGCAAGCCACACGCCAGGAGGATGATCGTCCAGTATTGTGTGTCCTCCGACGGCGTAGGGATCAATGTCGGCGCAAGGTCTGCTTATCGGTGCGCCGGTTGGCAGGCGTTTCCTGCTTGATCTCCTGACCTTGCTCGGCGGGAACGTCGGCGGGCCGGGGAAGTTCGTGCAATGCCACGGCCAGGACCTCATCGATCCAGCGAACCGGGCGAATATCAAGCTTCTGCTTGATATTTTTTGGAATCTCCGCAAGGTCTTTTTCATTCTCCTGCGGGATCAACACCGTGGATAGCCCGCCTCGATGCGCGGCCAGAAGCTTTTCCTTCAACCCGCCAATCGGCAGCACCTCACCACGAAGCGTGATCTCTCCGGTCATGGCCACGCTGGCCTTGACGGGAATCGACGTCAAGGCGGAGACCAGTGCGGTGCACATAGCGATCCCCGCGCTGGGTCCATCCTTCGGTGTGGCACCTTCCGGCACATGAACGTGAATATCTTTATTCTCGTTAAATGCCGGATCGATACCGAACACCGAGGCCCGACTTCTGACGACCGTCGAGGCTGCCTGTATCGACTCCTGCATGACATCGCCAAGTTGCCCGGTGTAGGTAAACTTACCCTTACCCTGCACGACCGCGGCCTCGATGGTCAACAACTCCCCACCGACCTCGGTCCATGCGAGACCGGTCACCTGACCAATGCGGTCCTTCTCCTCCGCCAAACCATAGCGGAACCTTCGCACGCCGAGATACTTTTCGAGGTTCCTCGGTGTGACGACGACCTTCCTGCCGGTCGGCTTCAAGGTCTCGGTCTTGACGACCTTGCGGCAGATCTTCGAGATCTCACGTTCCAGGTTCCTTACACCCGCCTCGCGGGAGTAATGGCGAATGACATCCCGGATTGCCGTATCGGTGATATGGATCTCGTCCGCCTTGAGGCCGTTGTTCTTCGTCTGCTTGCCGATCAGATAACGCGTTGCAATGTGTGTCTTCTCATCCTCGGTGTAGCCCGGCAACCGAATGACCTCCATACGATCGAGCAGCGGACCCGGTATGTTCAGCGTATTGGCGGTGGCGACGAACATGACGTCCGACAAGTCGAAGTCGACCTCGAGATAATGATCATTGAAAGTATGATTCTGTTCCGGGTCAAGCACCTCCAGCAGCGCGGAGGCTGGATCACCCCTGAAGTCCATAGCCATCTTGTCGATTTCGTCGAGCAGATAGAGGGGATTCCTGACCTCGACCTTGGAAAGGTTCTGGATGATCTTTCCCGGAAGCGAGCCGATGTAGGTGCGCCGGTGTCCGCGGATTTCGGCCTCGTCCCGAACGCCGCCCAGCGACATGCGTACGAACTTTCGTCCGGTGGCATGCGCGATCGACATGCCGACGGATGTCTTGCCAACACCGGGTGGGCCGACCAGACACAGAATAGGACCTTTCAGCTTTCGTACCCGCTGTTGGACCGCCAAATACTCGAGGATTCTTTCCTTGACCTTTTCCAGACCGTAGTGATCCGCCTCCAGTACCGTCGCCGCCTTGCCGAGGTCCTTGGATACGCGGGTTTTCTTTTTCCAAGGCACACTGACGAGCCAGTCGATGTAGTTTCTCACTACCGTGGCCTCGGCCGACATCGGAGACATCATCTTCAGCTTGTTCAGTTCCGCGGTGGCCTTCTCCTTCGCTTCCTTGGACATCCCGGCCTCGTCGATCTTGCGCGCGAGGTCATCCACTTCGTTGGGGGCTTCGTCCATCTCACCGAGTTCTTTCTGAATCGCCTTCATTTGCTCGTTGAGGTAGTACTCGCGCTGGCTCTTCTCCATCTGCTGTTTCACGCGTCCGCGTATCCGTTTCTCGATATTGAGAACATCGAGTTCCCCCTCGATCAGCGACATCAGGTGCTCCAGCCGCTGGCGGACGTCGTCGATTTCCAGGACTTTCTGTTTTTCCTCCAGCTTCAAGGCCATATGCGCCGCTATCGTGTCGGCCAGGCGCGAGGGGTCGTCGATTCCGGCAAGGGAAGTGAGGACTTCCGGCGGCACCTTTTTGTTCAGCTTTACGTACTGATCGAAAAGGTTCGTCACCGAGCGCGTCAGGACTTCCTGCTCCTTTTCATCGATCTCATCGTCCGATTCGAGCAGTTCGATATGCGCGGTCAGATAGTCATCCTCACCGCCGAACTCCAGTACGCGGGCTCGCTGGCCACCTTCCACGAGGACCTTGATCGTGCCATCAGGTAGTTTCAGTAACTGCAGGATTGTCGACAATGTTCCGATTCGATAGATATCGGTCGCGACGGGTTCGTCGAGTTCCGCACTTTGCTGCGCGACCAGCAGGATCTGCTTGTTGTCCGACATGGCCTCGTCCAGGGCGCGAATCGATCTTTCCCGTCCGACGAACAGGGGTATGACCATGTGGGGATAGACGACGACATCCCTCAGCGGCAGGACGGGCACCATCGAGTGTCTACCTTCAATGTCTCCCTTGTCTGTTTGCGTCTCGTTGCTGTCCATTTCACCGTGCCTCTCGAGGATTGAAGCGCCCGACAACGACCGAATACGTCATCGAACCACAGATTTAGGTCGATCCCGGTAGAGTTGGGGATCGGTTATCGGGATTTCAAGGGCTCGCGTCGATGTGCGCCCGC
>JAJDOJ010000102.1 GCA_022340215.1 Gammaproteobacteria bacterium | reverse complement strand
GACATACCATCCTGCTTGTCTTTTCGTCCGTCCTCTGTGTTGCGACAACAGTGACATCGTTCGACGATGCGCCTGTTGTCGCGCCTTGATAACGAACGAAAATCCGGCGCAATCCGGTATGTCATTTTCCGGCAATCGCCTCAGTGAAAAACAAGGGTCGGCAACGACCCGTCAATGACGCTACTGTCCCCTATTGTCGCCTCGTATTCAAGAACAATCCCCTTGTGGATCTGCGAGCGGCCACGTTGTCGCGCCTTGATGACGAACGAACATCCGGCGCAATCCGGTATGCCATTTTCCGGCAATCGCCTTACCGCGAAGAATCGCCGGAGAGACAGGCCTTAGCAGTCTGTACCCCGCCCGCAGTTCCTCCGGGACCCACGTGTCGTCATCCAGCGAGATGGGTTCGCCGGCGCCGGGCAAGCCGTCGAGTTCACCCCACTCGATTGCCGGCGCGATGTGCCGTTCCGCGATCTGATCGATCAGCCACATGGTATTTGTGCCCGGATTAGTGCGAGCATAAACGCCCTCATACGAAGATCCAGTGTCTCTCGAGGCGGTTCTCGCACTCGCCAGGGCCGTAGCTACCTGGAGGTGGAGGCTCCGATGGCTGGCGTCCGAATCGCGTCTCCGATGCTGAGGGACGGCAGCCGATACCGTGGCCGGTCAACGAACCCGATTCGAGAGGGTTGGTACCGAGAATCCTGGGCTACTATTCAATGATGAATCACCCTGGCTATTGAATCCGAACGATTACCCGGGCAATGTGTATCGCCATGACGGAACCGGTAGAGAACGGAACTCGGCGGGATATCGAAGGCGTTCCCAGCATCTACTACGACGGTTACTGGATCATGCGATACGACCCGCCCCGCGACAGCCTGACCGCCAAGAAACAACTCATCGTCGCGTTGACGCGGCGTCTCTTTAACCACGTCGAGCACGGAATCAATGTTCCCGGGACTCGCCTCGCGGAAGTCAGGCGAGCCTATGAAGCGGAAAATCATCCCGAGAGAAAGCGGGTCAAGGGTACGATGCTGGCCGGCGCACTGTTCAACCGGGCCACGGATATTTTCACCAAGCTTGTGGAACTGCAGGAACTCGGCGTCGAAATAAGGCCAGACAACCCCTTGATGCGTGAATGCGGTGGATGTCTCATCGAAGCGCTCGAATTCGGCAAGACGGTTCGGCATCGAAGCGGCGCTGAATGTCTGGACGAGCTTTGGGGAGAACCCTTCAAGGCGTTCTCGATTCCTGTCGAGGCATTCTATGAGAGCCGCTACATAAAGATCGCGCAAACCATGCGGGCAATCGATCGAATCGCGGACAAGATCGTGAACACGCTGACGCACACACGCCTGTTTAATGCAGTCAGACAACCGATGAAAGAATTCGCCGAGGCAGCCAAGCGCAAATGCGAAACCCTGCGAACCGATCCCGCCATATTCGATGTCTGGCCTTCCTTCGTTGTGTCGGGCGAACGCCTGTTGAACACCATCCCGGAGCCTTTGCCCACATCATCCGTTTCGGAAAAAAGAGCGATCGAGGACGCTTCCCGCTTGATCGAGGAGGCGAAAACGCTGATCACCTATATCACCCGGGCCCGTGTTCCAATGCCCAAGAGCACAGCGGAGTTTTTTGAGGGTTGCGATCGTTATCGGGAGTCTCTGGATCATCGTGAGTAACACGGCCGTCGTTGGCAGTGATGTCATCGAGATCGCGGTTAACGCGGTCACCTCCGAATCGAATCGACAGGCAGGTCGGCTACCGCAATCGCCGCCAACGCCACGCCGCACCGATACCGTTCTGTGATCCCCGTCCCGTCACGGACGGATATCTCACGCCAGAATCTGTCAAATCCCCCGAGTCCAAGTAAAATCTGCGAGGATGTCTCCTTGCCGGGGCACCGGAACGCGTCCACCATCAACTCCTTCCATGCGCAACGCCCTGCTTTCAGCCTTTCTGCTCCTGACGCTCCATGCCTGTCATCGATCGGAACCGGCCGGTGAATCGCACCGCAGTGCCGATCCCGTCATACCCGTGGCAGTGGCGACCGCCCGCGACAGATCCCTGACCAGGCAGCGCCGGGTCGTCGGCAAGCTGATCGCCGATCGGGAGTTCCACATCTACAGCGAGATCGACGGCAAGATTCTGTCGATGCCGTATCGCGAGGGCGACAAGGTCAGGGCCGGCGACATCGTGGTCAGCCTCGACGACGAACTGATCCGCGCCGAGCTGAGCAAGGCCCGCGCCCAGAGACGGCAAACCGAAGCGGACCTGACACGTCAGGAACGACTGTTCGAACGCAAGGGAACTTCCGAGGACGAGGTCGCGCGCGCCCACACCGCCGTCGCGCTCGCCCGGGCCGAAGAGGCGCTGCAGCGCACACTGCTCTCCCGCGCTGAGATCAGGGCACCTTTCAACGCTGTCATCAGCGCTCGCTTCAACGAGCCCGGCGATGTCGTGCCTCGCCACACCCGGCTGCTCACCCTGTTCGATCCAGGGAAAATCTCGGTTTCGACCGGCGTATCCGAGCTGCTGATCCCGAAACTGCGACCCGGCGATCCGGTGGAGGTGCAGATCGATGCCCTCGGCGAGACGGTATTCCCTGGCCGCATCTCGCGGGTCTTTCCCGTCATCGATCCCGAGGCACTGCAGGGAACCATCGAGGTCGAACTGTCCCCCCCTCCACCGGGCGCGAGACCGGGTCAGCTTGCCAGGGTCACGCTGACCTCACCGCCACGGAATGCGCTGGCCGTACCGTTCGGCGCCGTGCGCAAGGACGGCGACGGGGCCTACGTCTACCGGATCGGTGAGGACGACAAGGCCCATCGCGTCGCGATCCGCACCGGAGATCAGTACGGATCGCTGATCACGGTGGAAGACGGGCTCCAGCCGGGAGACCGGGTCGTGGTCCGCGGGCTCCTGAGGATGCGTGACGGCCGCAAGGTCAAGGTCGTCCAGGAGAACGATGCCCACACGATGCAGGGGCCGCGGGAAGCGGCAGCGGGTTCGTGAACGGGCGGTTCCGCACCGGGGGCCTGGCGAGCTGGGCGGTCCGTCGCCCGGTCGCGGTCTGTGTGCTGGCGACGGCGATCGTCGCGCCAGGCCTGCTCTCGCTCTGGCAACTGAACGTCGACCTGCTTCCCGACCTGATCTATCCCACCGTGCACGTGCGCGTCATGAACCCGGGGGTGTCCGCCCGGATCATGGAGGACCAGGTCACCCGTCAGGTGGAGGAACAGCTTTCGGTGACCGAGGGCGCGGTGGACGTGCAGTCCTTTACCCAAGAAGGACGCAGCGCGGTCGATCTGTTTTTCCCCTACGGCACGGACATCAACGCGGCGCTTCGCGACGCGAGCACGAGACTGGACCGGGCGAAGCGTCAATTGCCTACGGATATCGAACCGCCGTCGATCTACAAGCGCGACCCCTCTCAGGCCCCGGTCATGGAACTGGTCGTCAGTTCCGGGCTTCGCGATACCACCGAACTCTACGAGTGGGTCGACTACCTGTTCGCCCGGAACTTCGTCAACCTGCCCGGTGTCGCGGCCGCCGAAGTGGGCGGCGGATCCGCCCGGGAGATCGATATCGAGGTGGATCAGGAGCGCCTCTCGGCATCGGGGCTGACCTTCGGCGACATCGCCGAGGCGGTGACCGCCGAGAACCGTGACGCCACCGGCGGTCAACTCCTCACGGCCCGCAGCGAGTTGTCCACACGTGTGGTCGGACGCGCCAAGCAGGCCGGGGATCTGCGTCATATCCCGCTGGAAGGCGGGGCCGACAGCGATGCCGAGGACGGTACGCGCGCCGACCTCAGCGTGGGAGACATCGCCCACATCAACGACGGACTGGCAAGAGAGCAACTCCGGATCCGGCTGAACGACCGTCCCGGGGTGAAGGTCACGATCCGCAAACAACCGCAGGCCAACACCGTCGCCGTTGTCGACAATGTCACCCAACACCTGGCGTGGATGCGCGAAAACCGGCTCATCCCCTCGGATGTCCAGGTGCACGTCGTCAACGATCAATCGGTGTTCGTTCGCCATGCCCTGCGCAATGCGGCGTCCGCGGCGGGCCTGGGCGGACTGCTCGCGATGACCGTCGTCTATCTCTTTCTGGGCAACCTCAAACGCACACTGATCGTCGGCACCTCCATTCCGCTGGCCCTGTTGGTCACGTTCCTGCTGATGCAACTGGCGGGGCTTTCGCTGAACATCATGACACTCGGTGGACTGGCGCTGGGGATCGGTATCCTGGTCGACAGCACCATCGTGATGCTGGAGAACATCTACCGTCACCAGCGCGCCGGCGAGGCATCGCTCGACGACGCGATCGCCGCGGCCAGGGAGGTCAACAGCCCGATCGTCGCCTCCACCACGACCAACCTGGCCGCGGTGCTCCCCTTCGTGTTCATCGGCGGCCTGATGGGTCTGCTGTTCCGGGAACTGATCTTCACGATTTCGGCCGCCATCTTCGCCTCGATGGTCGTCGCCCTGACCCTGGTCCCAACCCTCGCGGCAAGGGTACGCGATACACGTAACGGCGCCGTCCGCCGCCTCACCGAACGTGTCACGCATTGGCTGCAGCTTCGCTACGAAAGGATCACCCTGGGGCTGCTGCGCGCACCCTGGCTCCCGGCGTTGATCCTGCTGCCGGCGCTCGCCTGGGCGATACACTTCGTTTCCGAGAGCGAAAAGATCTTTCTGCCGTCGGTGGACGAGGGGCAGGTGAGGATACGCGTCAAGGGTGACGCCGGTATGCAACTGGAGGAGACGGACGCCATCGTCAGAAGGCTGGAATCCGCGCTTCGCGAACAGCCCGAGGTGGACACCGTGTTCGTGCAGTCCGGGGGATGGGTATACGGCAGGATAGAGGTGTTCACCGGCAACCGCGCCACGATTTCGGTCCAGCTTGTGCCGCCGGAGCAGCGCACCCTCAGCACGCGGCAGTGGGTCGAGCACTTCATGGAAACGGTGGTGGATCCCATGGAACTGACCGGGGTTCATGTCTGGACCTGGGTGCGGGACCAGGTCCGGGGCATTCGTGTCGGCAGCGGGGAGGAGGACCTCAACCTGCGGATCGCAGGCCCCGACCTCGCAACCCTGACCCGACTCGCCGACGACGCGGTCGAACGCCTGAAAGGCATTCCCGGACTGCGCAACCTGCGACACTCCTACGACACACCGGTCGAGGAGCTGGACATCGTGCTCGATCGCGCCCGGGCCTCGGACCTGGGGGTCTCGATCGACGACATCTCACGCGCCGTACGGGTGGCGCTCGACGGCATCGTGGTGTCCGACTTCTACGACGGCGACCGAAAAATCGACGTTCGTCTGAGACTCCCGCCCGACAGCATCGACGACATCGATGACCTCGGCAACGTTGTCGTGGCGCTGCGCGACGGCAAGCCCGTGCGTATCCGTCACGTCGCCCGGATCGACCTGGTCCCTGCGCCGGCGAGGATCTTCAGGGACCGTCAGGTCCGCGCCGCCGAGATCTCCGCCAACCTGACCGGGGACCGGCCGCTGGATACGATCATGGCCGAGGCCCGCGATCGGCTCGACGACCTCCCGCTCCCGCCCGGCTACACGCTTTACGACGACGGCGCGCTTGAGACGCTGAAAAAGGGACAGCAGCTCGGTTTCTTTCTGCTCGCTCTCGCCCTGTTTCTGGTGTTCGTCGTCATGGCGGTGCAATACGAATCCCTGGTCAACCCACTGGTCATCCTCACCAGCGTCCCTTTCGCCTTGATCGGCGTAAGTTCGGGTCTCTGGTACAACGGCCTTCCCCTGTCCATGCCGGTGTGGCTCGGGATGATCATGCTCGCCGGCATCGTGGTCAACAACGCGATCGTGCTGGTCGAGCAGATCGAGATCGAGCTGGAACGGGGAGCGTCGCTAAACCGGGCCATCGCCCACGCGGCCTACCTGCGGCTACGCCCCATCCTGATGACGACCCTGACCACCGTCGCAGGGATGGCGCCCCTGGCCATGGGTATCGGCGAGGGTTCGGAGATGCTGCAGCCCCTGGCTGTAGTGATCGTATGGGGTCTGAGCTTCTCGATGTTCGTCACCCTGGTGCTCGTACCCACGATCTTCCGGATGCTCCACGGCGGTCTGAGACAGGGTAAGTCGGCCATCGCCCCGCTTACCGATTGAGCCCGCGACCGAATTTCGATAAGGCGATCACGCCACTCGGCACGCCTTTTCGTTCATTGAAACCCTCCACGGGCCGCCGCCCCGCACCTGTAGGAAAACAAACTCGCGTGGTCCTAGACTATTGGTGTAGCCCAAGAGGAGAGGCCGTTGGCTTTTTGGTGGCATCGACCCCGTAAAAAAACATGGCCTGGGGACAGTTGCGGATCTGCGTGTGGTGACGCCTTCGGGCGATCCCGGTTAGGAAAGTGATCGATTCCGCCGTCCCTGCTCTCGGGATCAATCGGACCACGGGAGTTTCGCCATGGGGCAATCGACAAAGAACAGACGTAGCCGAAAGAGGCGGTTTTCCACTATCAATCTCAACGCAGCGGGTATCGATGTCGGCTCGCAATTTCACGTTGTTGCCGTGCCGAATGACCGCGACGAGGAACCCGTGCGGACCTTTCAAAGCTTCACCGGTGACCTGCA
>JAJDOJ010000101.1 GCA_022340215.1 Gammaproteobacteria bacterium | reverse complement strand
AGTGGATTTTCGAGGGATTTTTCGTCCTGACAAGGCGGATTCGATGCGCAATGCCGCCCCATTGCAAGTCGAATCCAACGCCGTCAGGGCGGAAAAGATCCGTAAAGCCGCCGTCCACGATAAATGTCAACAGAGCCTAGGGAGCGGCACATGAGAAAAGCGCTGTTTCTTTTCGGCACCCTGGCCGACCAGGACGTCGACTGGCTGGCGGCGGTGGGTCGTCCTCAAACCTTTTCACAAGGCCAGGTTCTGATCCATCAGGGCAAGCCCATCGAGGAAATCTACCTGCTGCTGGAAGGAATGTTGACAGTCCGTATCGGAGAAAAGGCCTATTTCGAGTTGGCGAGGCTCCATCCCGGAGAAATCGCGGGAGAAATATCGTTCCTGGACAGCCGACCGCCGAATGCAACGGTCGCGACGCTGGAGGCGAGCCGGGTACTGACCGTCCCGCGATTCGAGCTGGGCCGCAAGCTCGATATCGATAACGGGTTTGCCGCGCGGTTTTATCATGGACTTGGCATCTTTCTCGCCAGCAGACTTCGTCATACCGTCGGGCAGATGGGCCATGGAGCACCGGATGCCGGGGATTCCCCGGACCCCGACGAGCTCGATCCGGATCTCCTGGATCGAACGTCGCTGGCGGCGGCCCGGTTCGATCACCTGCTGACCCGCTTCCGACAGCAGTCCTGATGGCGACACAGCGGAAGCGCAGGTCGTCCCCCGGACGCCGGATGGAGACCGGAAAGTAGTATGTTTCGAGAAAAGGCGCTCGAACAGCTTTCCTCTCCCGAGCAACTCGATGAATTACTGCGCGTCACCACGCGCCGAAGCTGGCTGACGATCGGCACGTTGGGCGTCGCGATCTTCCTGGTGTTGATCTGGAGCGTTTTCGGCCAGATTCCGATTACCGTCGATGGCTCGGGAATACTGATCTACCCCCGTCGTGTGGTCTCACTTCAGGCCCCGGCATCGGGACAGATCATCGACCTCTACGTTCAGGTCGGTGATTTCGTGGAAGGCGGCACCTTGCTGGGGCGGTTGAATCAGCCGGAGCTGGCCCAACGTCTGGAACAGGAACGGGTACGTATGGCCGAAATATCCATGCGGAGCGATCAGTCCGAAACCCTGGAAAACAAGCGAGTCGAGCTGGAGAGGGTCGGGCTTGGGCGCAAGCGCGAGGTGTTCGAAGAGCAGGTGCGTTCCCTGCAAGCCTATTCCGAGGCCTTGCTCAGACGCAACGAAAGCTACCTGAACGAGCAGAAGGTCAACGTGGAGAAGATGCGGCAGATCCGCGACGAGATCGGGAAGGCTCTGAAAGACCGGTACGCGACATACAGAAATTTGCTCAAGGAGGGTTTGAGTTCCGAGGATACGGTGCTGAGCGCCAGGGAGCGCATGGTGACCAGCCAGATCCAGGCCGCCGACCTCGAACTGCGGGCCCAGGAGATCGACATGGAAAGGCTCCGGGGCGAAAGCGAGTATCAGGAACAGTTGAACCGTATCGCGGATCTCGAGATGAAAATCCAGGAGATCGCAATCCGCGAGGCCGAACTGGAGCAGAAGCGGGTGGAGGCGGATGCCGATCGCGACCTCCAGATACAGGAAATCCAGCGCAACATCGAGCGATATGAAGAGGAGCTGCGCAGCAAGGGCCAGATACTGAGCAAGTTCCGTGGACGAGTGCTGGAGTTGAATGTCGCCCCGGGACAGATCGTGCAACCCGGTCAGCGACTTGGGTCGCTGGAGGCCGAGGACGTCGGTGCGAAACTGGTCGCGGCCACCTACTTCTCCGTCGCGGACGGCAAGAAGCTCGAGGCGGGCGACGAGGTACAGGTTTCTCCCGTCACTGTCGAGCGCGCCAGGTACGGCAGCCTGCTCGGCAAGATCGAATCCGTCTCGCCGTTCCCGGTATCGGTCGACGCGATCACCAGCGTGGTCGGGAGTCGCGAGATCGCGGTGGAGCTCGCCCGCAACACCACCAGGATCGGCGTCATGGCGAACCTGGAGACCGATGACGAGTCGTTTTCCGGTTATCGCTGGACCTCGGGCCGTGGGCCCGAGGTAGAAGTCACGACAGGAACGACCGCGACCATTCAGGCGACGGTGGAACGGCGTCGGCCCATCACCTTCGTCATTCCGATTCTGAGGGGCTTGGGTGGCGACTGAAACCGGTCCGGAAAGCCCGGTCAAATCGCGTCGGGTCAGGACCCCGACCATACTGCAACTCGAGGCCGTCGAATGCGGTGCGGCGACGCTTGCCATGGTCCTCGGCTATTACGGCCGAATCGTGCCGCTCGCTACCCTGCGCGGCGATTGTGGCGTTTCCCGCGACGGTAGCAAGGCGTCCAACGTGGTGAAGGCCGCGAGACGCTACGGGATGGATGCCCGGGGTTACAGCAAACAGGTCGAGGACCTGTTCGCGCTCGATCTGCCAGCTATCCTGTTCTGGAATTTCAACCATTTCGTGGTCCTGGAGGGGTTCGGGAAAGACAAGGCGTACATCAACGACCCCGCCATGGGCCACCGCACAGTCACCATGGAGGAATTCGAGCGCGCGTTTACCGGCGTTGTCCTGACGATGAAACCCGGTCCGGACTTCGAGCCCGGAGGGAAAGTGCCGAGTGTCGTCCGGGCGATCACCGAGCGTCTGTCCGGCACGACCGGCGCGCTGGCCTACTGCGTGCTGGCGGGACTGCTTCTCGTGATCCCGGGGTTGACCATTCCCGCGTTCAGCCAGATCTTTATCGACCAGATCATTGTCGCCGGACATACGCACTGGTTACAGCCGCTGATTCTGGCCATGATCGTGGGAATGGGACTTCAGGCCGTCCTGAGGTTTCTCCAGCTGCGCTACCTGCGGCGCCTGAAGATCAATCTCTCTGTCCGGTTGTCGAGCAGTTATATGTGGCATTTGCTGCGACTACCCTCGAAATTCTACGCACAGCGATTCGCCGGTGAGGTCGCGAATCGAAGTCAGATCAACAACAAGCTCGCCGACGTGATGTCGGGACAGCTCGCGCAGACCGCCATCGATGTCGTCATGGTCGGTTTCTACGCCCTGCTGATGCTCTACTACGATCCCCTGCTCACGATGATTGGCGTGTCCTTTGCGCTGATCAACGTGGCGGTCCTTCGCTGGGTGTCTGCGCATCGGGTGGAGGCGAACATGCGGGTGCTCCAGGAACAGGGAAAGGCGCAGGGAACCGCGATGGCGGGGTTGCAGGGCATGGAGACCCTGAAGGCCGGCGGGCTCGAGAACGGCTTTTTCGGAACCTGGTCCGGGTACTACACCAAGGGTGTCAACGCCGGGCAGGACCTCGAAATCTCGAACCAGACCCTGAGTACTGTCCCTGTGCTTCTGAACACGCTGACGACCACGGCAATCCTCGTGATCGGCGGTTTTCGGATCATCGGCGGAGACCTCACCATCGGCATGCTGGTGGCGTTTCAGTTGCTGATGTCAAATTTCCTTTCCCCCATCGCCAACCTGCTGGGTCTCGGCAGCATCATGCAGGAATTGCGCGGAGATCTGAACCGGGTAGACGATGTCCTGCAGTACCCCGTACCGAAGCCCGATGTCTCTCCGGTCACCGTGGATGAAAACGGCGAACCCTTGGTTCGTCTGAAGGGTTACGTGGAACTGCGCGATGTCACCTTCGGCTACAGTCCCCTGGACAAACCGCTGATCGAGCATTTCAACCTGCGCATAGATCCCGGGTCACGTGTGGCGCTGGTGGGCGGCAGCGGATCGGGAAAGACAACCATCTCCAAGCTGATCAGCGGCGAGTACGAGCCCTGGGAGGGCGAGGTACGCCTGGATGACATTCCGCGCCAGGCGGTCCCCGAGGATGTGCTCGTGAATTCCTTCGCCACGGTTGATCAGGACCTGAACCTGTTCAGCGGCAGCGTTCGCGACAACCTGACGCTCTGGGACGACACCGTCCCGGACGCAGACCTGATCCGGGCATGCGAGGACGCCGCCATCGACGAGGCCATCCGCGGCCTGGACGGTGGTTACGACGGCGAACTGCTCGAAGGCGGGGGAAACCTGAGTGGCGGCCAGTGTCAGCGACTGGAGATCGCCCGCTCACTGGTCCACAACCCCTCGGTCCTGGTACTCGACGAGGCCACGAGCGCGCTGGATGCAGAGACCGAAGCCATTGTCATGGAACGGCTCAGGATGCGTGGGTGCACGGCGGTCATCGTCGCACACCGGTTGAGCACCGTTCGCGACTGCGACGAGATCATCGTCCTGCAACAGGGGCGGGTTCTGGAGCGCGGCACCCACGAATCGCTCTGGGAGGCCGACGGGGAGTACGCGAAGTTGATGAGGGCTGACCAGGAACCGACCGTGACCGAGGGTGGTGGCGAAGCGGTGGCCAAATATGCCTGATACGGAAATCGACAGGGACCTACTGACCGCCATCGGCGGCCGCGTCGTTCACGTGCGCGGACACCACCCCCTGGTCCTCGAGAATCCCCGTTCGATGTGGCTTGTTGTCGCCGGTTCCGCCGCCGTTCTGACCTCGAGAGTCGAACGGGGCCTGGCTGTGGGACGACGGCGAATGGTGTTCCGGGCAGCCCCCGGAACGCCTTTGTTTGCCGTTTCCGACGAACATCAGAATTCGCGCAGCCGGGTGATCGTTTTGTCGATCGATCCATTGACCCTGTATGAAATCCCCCTCGACCGCGTCGAAGAGGCAATGGCGCTGGTCGGGGTACCGCTCGTGAATGCCATCGAAGGTTGGGTCGAGAACTTGTCCGGTTTTTGCGCATCGGGTCTGCTCGCGCCGTTCTCGGAGACGTTCCCTGAGCACGGCAAATTCGCCATTCCACCCGGTATAGCGCTTCGTCCACCTCGCGAGACCGTCCGCTGGGTGCAGCTCGATGAAGGTGTCCTGCAACTGCTGGGCATGCCCGCCCTACGTCTCGGCAAGCTACCCCACTTCACGCCGCTGGGTTCGTCGATCTGGGTCATCACAGAGGGTCCGGTACGGCTTCTCGTCCGCCGAAAGGAAGCGCTGGACGTGGAGGACCGGAACCACCTGCTCCAGGGTCTGGCATCGTTCAACCGGTTGTTCCAGGCACGCTTGCAGCAACTGGAGGCCTCCGAGTACGAAAATGAACGCCAGCGGCTGAGCGATCGCTCACACAGGGAACGGCAGGCCGTGGAAACCGCTGTGGGCAGCATGGCAAACGTGCTCAACCCGGGTGTTACTGCCCGTGCGGCGGAAGGCGGGCTGCTCGGCGCCGCGCGCCTGGTTGGAGAAGCACTGGGTATGGAGGTCCGCGCACCCGGGCGCTCGGAGGTCCAGGGGGCTTCGAGACACCCTATCGAGGGGATTGCGCGCGCCTCCCATTTCCGGTTTCGAAACGTCCTGCTCTCGGGGGAGTGGTGGCGAAGCGACTGCGGCCCCTTGGTGGGGGAGATCGATCAGCCGCGGCGACCCGTGGCCCTGTTGCGCACGGAATCTCGTGGATACGAGATCGTCGATCCGGATACCGGTAACCGCGCCCCGGTGGACGCCGAGACCGCCGCCGCACTTTCACCACAGGCCTTCATGCTTTATCGCCGCCTGCCCGATGAGGCGCGAAAACCCCGCGACCTCTTGAGATTCGCATTGAGGGGTCGAATAGGTGACCTGGCGTTCGTTCTGAGCCTGGCGATGGTGACGACCCTGCTGGGCATGATTACCCCACTGGCCACCGCGCTGATCATGGACCGTGCCATCCCCGATGCCAACGGGCGCCTGCTGCTCGAAGTCGGTCTGGGTCTGTTGGCCGCGTCCTTCGGAGCGGCCCTGTTCGGTCTGGCCCAATCATTCATCAGCATCCGGATGAGTGTGGCGGTGGATGCTGATACCCAGTCGGCGGTATGGGACCGATTGCTCAACCTGCGCATGGCTTTTTTCAAGCGCTTCAGCAGTGGCGACCTGCTGGACCGGGCGATGTCCGTCAGCGAGGTGACCCAGGAGTTCAACGGACAGACGCTGAGAACCCTGTTCGCCAGCGGGATGGCATTACTGAACCTTGCTCTGCTTTTTTACTACAGTCCCAAGCTGGCTTTGCTTGCATTCGGCTTGGGACTGACAGTGGCCGGTGCCAGCGCCGTCACGGGTCTGTTCATAAGACGCTACTACCGCGAACTGATGGAACTGCAGGGGTCGTTCTTCGGACTGGTGGTACAGATGGTGAGCTCGGTCAGCAAGATTCGCGTGGCGGGTGCCCAGCGCCGTGCGTTTGCCTTGTGGGCCGAGCGCTATTCCGAGCAACTGGATCTGATGCTTCGGGCACAGCGGGGGGAGGACTACATCACGGTACTCAACCAGGCGGTCCCCGTAATGAGCTCGATTCTGCTGTTCTGGTTCGGGGTGTCGTTGCTGGGTACTTCCCCCGCGAATGCACAGGGTCTTTTGACACAGGTGTCGGCACAAGGGCCCGTCCTGTCGGTGGGCATATTTCTCGCGTTCAATGTCGCCATGGGCACCTTTCTCGGCGGCATCACGTCCTTGAGCCAGACCGTGCTCGATACACTGGATACACTGGCAAAGGCCCGACGCATCCAGCCCTTGCTGGATGCGGAGCCGGAAGTGGACGATTCCATGGCGGATCCCGGACGTCTCGAGGGTGAGGTGGAGCTTACCCATGTGGAGTTTCGTTACAATCCGGAAGGCGAGCGTATTTTGAAGGACGTAAGCCTGAAGGTGATTCCGGGGCAATTCGTTGCCTTCACCGGCCCTTCCGGCAGCGGGAAATCCACCATTTTTCGCCTCTTGCTCGGCTTCGAGACGCCCGACGCCGGCGCGATCCGCTACGACGGCCGAGACCTCGCCGGTCTCGACGTCTCGGCGGTACGCCGGCAACTGGGGGTCGTTCTGCAGGGCGGGCGCATCAACGAGGGGTCCATCTTCGACAACATTGCGTCCGCCGCCCCCCTGTCCCTGGATCAGGTGTGGGAGGCAGTAGAGGACGCCGGCTTCGGCGATGACGTGCGACAGATGCCAATGGGGCTGCACACCGTCATCAGCGAGGGTGGGACCAATCTTTCGGGGGGGCAGCGTCAACGATTGCTCATTGCCCGTGCCCTGGCGATGCATCCAAAAATTCTGCTCCTGGATGAGGCCACCAGCGCGCTGGACAATCGAACCCAGGCAACCGTCAGCGCCAGCCTGGAGCGGCGCAAGGTCACTCGGATCGTGATCGCACATCGGCTGAGTACCATCCGGCACGCCGATCGGATTTATGTGCTGGATAAGGGGACCGTGGTCGAGAGCGGGTCGTTCGATGAGTTGCTGCGCAACAACGGACTATTTGCCTCCATGATCGCGCGCCAGGTGGCATGACCGCGACCCGCCTTGTGGAAGTCCTGATCAAATGAATGAGACAGTCGAGGCAGTCCGCACGGCGCTGAGGCGCGAGGTGCTCGAAATGCTCGGTGCGGATGCGACCGAGACAGAGGAGCTGCTTGCCTATAATCGAAACGTCTTCGAGCCTTCGCCGGAGCTGGTGGAACACGGGTTGCCGCTTCCAGACGAACCGTTTGTCGAGGCCTGGGAATCCTATGCGTTGCGGTCGTCAACCGAGGGGGCCCTTGCAGTACTGCGGGATGTGCTCGTTCAGCTCAGGTTTCCGATTCGCGAGGGAACCAGCCACGACAAGGACTACCAGGCCGCCACGCGGCGTGGAGAGTGGCCCCTGAGTCAGGGCTCAGGGATACCATTGGAACAGCCTGACGGGGTACGGATTCGACTGGAAGGCACACCGGCCGGTCGGATTCCCGTCATCGTGGTCTCGTCCCGCGCTGATTTCGAGGCATTGGTGCGGGCCGTTACCGCACGCAACGAGCCGGTGCCGATTTCCCGATCCGTCAACGCGTTCATGGTTTCCGGTTATGTCAATTGGGATCGTGTCAGGCGCTATCGACGACGATGGTCAGTTTCTAATCCCGATGGCGACTGGCGTTCGGAATTCCGCCGGCTGGCCGACCGGAGACCACTCTACCAGGACCGATTTATTGTTGCCTGCAGGGGCACCTACAGCGGGATAGATGCGGATGCGCTGGGGCTGGATCCCGAGCAGTGGCAAGCGCTTTCCCTGGAGATTCGTGTGGGTCACGAAAGTGCGCACTATTTTACGAAACGTGCGTTCAGCAGCATGCGCAACAACCTGCTCGACGAACTCATTGCAGACTATGCTGGCCTGGTAGTCGCCTTCGGGCGATTTCGCGCGGACTGGTTCCTGCATTTTCTGGGGCTGGAAAATTTTCCGCGATATCGTGTCGGCGGTCGGCTGGATACCTATCGTGGCGACCCACCGTTATCGGAAGGGGCCTTTACCATTTTGAAAGCTGTGGTGGCGAGGGCAGCGGCTACGGTGGAAACGGTCGATCATCAACTGTTTCTGGAGGCAGAGCCTGGGGTCAACGGCCGTATGATCCGAGCGCTAACCTGCGTGACTCTGGAGGAACTCGCCTCGGGGAATGGCGCCGAGCGCCTTCGTCTTGCCCTGCCCGAGAAATGACCGGCGGTTTGCTCCATTGATATGACCAACGTGCACGAACGGTCTGGCGCATTTGCCTTTGCATCCGGAATGATAAAGCAGTTTGAAGCAAACAACCCTCGCGGGCAGAAGTTGCAATGCGTAAGGTCGGGGGTCGATGTTCCGACGCGATCGCCGCGACATAGGTATTCGCTGCGTCAATTTCTCGTCGTGTTGATGTATATGGCCACGGGCCTCGCAGGCTGCGCCAATCCGGACCATCCGATGCTGAAAGAATCGGTCCGGGAGCAGAGCCGTTCGGTGACCATGACGCAACTGGAGGATAAGGTGGTCGCGCCACCGGAAACGCTCGCGCAAGCGCAGCGCGAGGGCGAAGCCCAACGCGTGGAGCGCGCTGAACCACTCAAGGAATTGCCCCTCGCCTTGGCCGACGTGCGCAAGGCTGCACTGGAAAACAATCTGGATATCCAGGTTCAGCTGGTTCCTCCGGCGATTGCCGGTGAGCGGGTCAGTGAAGAAGAGGCCCGTTTCGAAGCAAGTTTCCTGGGGTCGGCTTCTTACCGACAGGACGATTTGTTCAACATCGATGTGGGCCTCGGTCCCCAACAGGAGACTACCGCGGGCGAACTTGCCGTGAAAGTGCCACTGCGAACGGGGGGTACCGTCGAGGTCGGTGTTGGTGGAAACGAGGTGGACATCGACGTTCCAGGCGCCACTACCATATCCGATACCCTGGCCGGCTTTTCCATAAGCCAGCCGTTGCTGCGAAACGCGGGTATTGGGGTAAACACCGCACCTGTCACCATTGCGAGCCTTCGGCAAGTCCAGCAAGAGGCAAGCACCAAGCTCGCCATCATGCGCACCATAGCGGATGCGGAGTCGGAGTACTGGTTGTACTACGCGGCGAATCGTATTCTGGAGGTACGGTACCAGCAGTACGAGCGTGCGCAGGAACTGCTGCGCCAGGCGCAGCGCCTCAGGCAAGCCGGAGTCGTCCCGAGCGTCGAGGTAACACGCTCTCGCGCCGGTGTCGCACGAGCCGTAGACGACATCATCCGCGCCGAGACGACCCGCCGGGAATCGGAGCGAGAACTCAAACGGATCATGAACGTACCCGGGATGGGCGTAGGTTCGCCTACGGTACTGCTTGTCAGAACTGATCCAAACCCCATGCGACTGACCTTCGACGTGAATCGGCTGGCAGAAGATGCGGTCAGCGCGCGTATGGATATGCTTGATCTGGAGCTTCAGCTCGCCGTCGATGCGCTCAACCTGGATGTGGCCCGCAACCAGATCTTACCGCTCGTTTCCCTGGATTTCAGCTTCAACTACCTCGGAACCGATACTTCACTGTTCAATTCTCTGGACGAGCTGGTCAGCGGGAGTCGCCAGAATTGGAGCGTTGGAACATTGGTGGAGGTCCCGCTGGGCAACAAGGCGGCAAAATCCCGACAGCGGCAGGCCGTGCTGCAGAGGTCCCTGACGCTCGTCACTCGCGAGCAGCGTGGTATCGGCATCCGTAAGGAAGTGTACGATGCGAACGACCGCCTGGAAGAAGCGTGGCGTCGGATCCTGGCCGCCCGCGAAGAGACCCTGTTCTCCAGTCAGACCTACAAGGGGGAGGAGCAGCAGTTTCTGGCTGGAGTGCGAACCAGCAGCGACGTGTTGAGGGCCGCGGATTTTCTCGCCGAGGCGCAAATCCGGGAGATCTCCGGCCTGACTGAGTACGAGATCGCCAAGGTTGCCCTGGCCTTTGCAACCGGCACCGTACTCGGCAAGGGCCGCGTACGGCTGGTACCCTACGATCCGACCAGCAAGGATGACGTGCGGCCCTATCAGCTGGAGGATACCGCCAACGCGGCGACCTCCGCGACGGATCCGCCGGAATCCCTATCCGCGCTTGTCACGGACATCATTGAAAAGGCCCGCGCCGACGCAGAACAATCCGCAGGTAGCGAAGGAGAGGATCCAGGAAGCACGCCGACCGCCAAACGGGAACGATAGCCGGGCCTTACCCGGGGTGACCGCAGCGGGGAGATCGGCGCCACCGGTCGCGCGACCGGGCCGCATCTGGACTGGCGCATGAATCTGCGCAAGGCGTACGTCGACCCGCAGCTGCTCGTGCCGCCCATTCAGGGTGACCACTGACTGTACCGTTCGGCGCTATCCCGGCGGCCAGTTGAACCCCCGCCCGGCCAGAATATGGATGTGCAGGTGGAACACGGACTGCCCCGCGCCCGGGCCGTTGTTGATCACCAGCCTGAAATCGTCCCGATACCCCTCCGCCCGCGCGATCTCCGATGCCTTCAGCATCATGTGACCGAGCAGGGCTTTGTCCTGCTCGGTGGCATGCGCCAGCCGGGCCAGGGGTTTTTTCGGCACCAGCAGCACGTGCATCGGGGCCTGTGGGTTCACGTCTCGGAACGCCAGGCACAGATCGTCCTCGTACACGATGTCCGCCGGGATCTCCCGGTTGATGATCTTTGAAAACAGGGTCTCAGACATGGTTGGTCCTTTTTTCTGGTGCAGATGCCGGGACGGGGTTTGGCCCACCCGTGGTCGGGGTTCGCCTAAGAGCTTGCCATTTGGCAGCGTGAGAGTGCCATAGTAGTCGAATATACCGCCGTGAAAGCGCTTGACGGTTTCCTCGAAATCACCATCGTAGCGCGGGTCCTGCGGCCGTGGATGGCTGTTGACGAAGCCGGCGATGTCCCAGACCTCCTGGTCACTCAGCGTATCCGGCTGGCCGAGTGGCATATTGGCCTGGATGAAGGCCGCAGCCTTGTCGATGCGGTGCATGCCCGCACTCCAGTTGTAGGCGATGTCGCCCCAGAGCGGAGGGAAGACCACCTCGCCATGGTCCTTGGTACCGGCCCCTTCCTGGCCATGGCAGACGACACAACGTTCCTCGTAGACTAGCCTGCCACGGTCCGGATCGAAACCGGCGGCGGTTTCCGCGACTGCCGGATAACCACGGCCAGCCATCTTCTGGTCACCCGTTGGGGCATTGGTCGCGAGCCAGTAGAAATAACTGAGCAGATCGATGATCGGTTCGCTGTCGGCGGGTGGCACCTCTCCCTTTGCCGATCCCGGGGCAGGGCAAACGCACGAAAACATATTGATTTACAAAGAGAAAATATGGTCACCCGACATTTGCAGTAGACAAATCGATCTATTCACCACATGATGGCATGGGTTCCCACGTCATCAGGTGAAGAAATGAGTAGAACAGAAACAGAAACGCCAGGATCGCTTATAGACCATATCCGTCTGATCCCAGACCCACGTATCGAGAAGAAATGTCGCCACAAGTTAGTGGATATAGTGGCGATCTCGATCTGCGCGATTCTGTGCGGAGCAGATGACTGGAATGCTATAGAAGGGTTTGGAAAAGCCAAGGAGGAGTGGTTTAAGAATTTTCTTGAACTGCCTAATGGCATCCCTTCGCATGACACATTCAGGCGTCTGTTTTCTATTCTGTCTCCCGAGGCCTTTGAGCAATTCTTCTCTGATTGGGTTCGTGAGGTTGCGGGCCTGGTAAAAGGCGTTGTGGCGATTGACGGAAAAACGTTGAGACGCTCCCATGATCGACGGCTTGGAAAGAGTGCTATCCATATGGTGAGCGCCTGGTCTGTGGAGAACTGCTTGGTATTGGGGCAAGTCAAGACGGAAGAAAAGTCGAACGAGATAACCGCGATACCCAAGTTGCTCAAGGTGCTCGCCTTAGGGGGTTGCATCGTAACCATTGATGCCATGGGATGTCAGAAGGCCATAGCCAAACGGATCATCGAGCAGGACGGAGACTACCTGCTGGCCCTGAAAGGTAATCAAGGGAATTTGTCCGAGGCGGTTGAGGCCATTTTCGATAAAGCTGACAAAGTAGGATATAAAGGCTATGGAGTCGATTACTACGAAACCGCGGAACGTTCCAGGAACCGCACGGAAATCCGTAGACATTGGACTATGGAGTGTGACGATTATCTTGAACACACTAAGACATGGAAGGGGCTAAACATGATTGGTATGGTTGAATCGGAACGAACCATTGACGGACAGACAAGCATAGAGTACCGCTACTATATTGGGTCGATCGAAAACAATGCGGCGGTTTTTGGTCAATCTGTTCGCCACCATTGGGGAATTGAGAATAACCTTCATTGGCGACTGG
>JAJDOJ010000100.1 GCA_022340215.1 Gammaproteobacteria bacterium | reverse complement strand
CAAGAAGCCGAAGGTTGTGCCAGGAAAAGCAGATCCCGAGGCACAGAAGGCATTTCTGAGAGACTATGAGAATCTCAAGGAAAACAAAGGGGAAAACGATCCGATCTATTTCATGGATGGAACCCATCCGCAGCACAACACGGTTTCGAGCTATGGGTGGATCAAGCGGGGCGAAGAGACGGTCATGGCGCTAGCCCAGGGCGTCGAGGCGAAATGCGTCGTATTGCTGTCGGCCGACGGTCAATCTTGAGCGGACTTGGAAGGTATCGGACATAGCATTATTCCTCATTCTTCCTCGATATCTGCACCGCCCACGCTCGTGGCGGACTTTTTGGCGACACCGTGGTGACAAGTGTACGGTGCACCGTCACGAAACCCCGTCACTTGTCGCCGTAAGGTCTAACCACCTATAGCTTCCCACCCGCATCTCCGATCGAGGCACCGACCCGGCTTGGCGATGCCATGCCCTTCAGAAACTTAAAGAGGTCACTGTCGGTTGAAATAACGAGGGTTGTGTCACCTGCGATGATGGTGCGGTAAGACTGCATCGTGCGTGAGAATTCATAGAACTCCACCGCCTCGGGACTGCGGTTGTACGCCGCGGCGTAGATCTCAGTGGCCTTCGCGTCTGCGACGCCGCGGATCTCTTCGACCTGCCGGTAGGCTTCGGACTGGATCTTGTTCAGATCGCGCACACGATCGCCGCGAATACGTGCCGCCTCGCCGTTGCCTTCGGAAAGGAAACGCTCGGCGATCTGGCGCCGTTCGCTGATCATTCGATCGTATATCTTCGGGCGGACACTCTCGTTGTAGTTGATCCGTTTGAAACGGATGTCGAGCAACTCGATACCAAAGATCTTTACCTTTTCTGCAGCCGCGGCAAAGATTTCGTGCTCCACCAGTTTGCGACCCTTCTGTATCGGTACCAGAGCGCCCATATCCCGCTCGCGCTCAGCCGCAGTCAGAAATGCATCGCGCAACGGGACGCGGTCTCTGGTCGTGCGGATGATTTCAATCAGTTCATGCTTGGCGACGGCATTGCGGGTCTCACTGCCCAGAATGTCGTCGAGCCGCGACTGGGCACTACGTTCGTCGCGTAACCTCAGGAAAAACTGCAGGGGGTCCGTAATCCGCCAGCGGGCGAAGAGGTCGACCGAGATATAGAGCTTGTCCTTGGTCGGCATATCCGAAGGACTGCCATCCCACTCGAGGACCCTTTTGTCTATTGCATTGACCTCCTGAACAAAAGGCACCTTGACCTTCAGCCCAGCGGAAGTCACTGGTTCGCCGACAGGCTTACCAAACTGGGTGATAATGACTTGCTCGACTTCGCTTACAGTATAAAGCGAACTGAACGCCAAGTAGGCGCCGATCGCAACGACGATCAAAGCCACTAACAACCTATTCATGATCCGTCTCGCTTCTGGGCGTCCAGATTGAGCAACGGCAGAATACCGCTGGTTTTCTCGTCAACGATGATCTTGGAACCTATACCCGGCAAGACGTCCTGTAAGGTCTCGATATAGATTCGTCGACGCGTAACCTCCGGTGCCTTTGTGTACTCAGCCAACAGGGCGCTGAATCTTGCAACGTCGCCCTCCGCTTCGTTGATCCGCTTGAGCCGGTAACCGTCGGCCTCGCGGATGCGCTGATCCTTCTCACCTTCGGCCAATGGAATCACCTTGTTGTAGTCGCGGCGTGCCTCGTTGATCAGCTTCTCCTTCTCCTGCTGAGCCTGGTTTACCTCGTTGAAGGACTCCTGCACTGGTTCGGGCGGATTGATGTTCTTCAATTGCACCTGATCGATGCTTATCCCCATCGCGTACTTGGTCGAAAGCGCCTGCATCTTGATCAACGCCTCCGACTCGATCTCCTGTCGGCCGATCGTGATCACCTCATCCACGGTGCGATCACCAACGACCTCTCGCATGACCGATTCCGAGACGTAGCGCAGCGTTTCACTTGGCTCACGAACCTCGAAAAGAAACTTGATGGGTTCGGATACCCGGTACTGAACCACCCATTCCACCAGTGCAGCGTTCAGGTCGCCCGTCACCATCTCGGTTTCCCGCTTGGTTTCTCGTCCACCGCCACGCGGACTCTGGTAAGGATCGGTGGCACCCGGCGTGGAAAACCCGAATTCCTGCTTCAACTGCCGCTTCACCGGCACCAGTGTGGCCGTATCTATACCCAAAGGCAGTTTGAAATGCAGGCCCGGCGGAACCTCCTTGAGATACTTGCCGAATCTTTGTACGACCGCGACAGAGTCACTTGGGACGGTGTAATAGGCGGTCCATGCACCCAACCCGGCCAGAAGCGGTACGGTGAGAAGCAGTACGGTGAGAACGATGAGACCACGAGGACTACCACCCTGCAGCATCAGCTTGAGAAAATTGCGACCTCGCCGCAGCACATCGTCGAGATCCGGCAGGTTCGCACCGCCCCCCGAGGATCCTGCGCGCGGGTCAAGATCGTTCTGCATCGACACTATGGCTTCCTCGTTTCCAGCTCAGATAGACCGCCGGGTATGGCGGGGCAGGCCGGTGAGGCTGCCCATCGGGCACCACGCGTCATAAAAACCTGGCACGATGGTGGCGCAAGCTGGTGGAATCGCACTAGGGGACACGGCAGGGCAAGGTCTGTGCGGTGTCGTACATAGTGCGCCTCGCGACAACGGGAATTCGGTCGCAGGCTGGACCGGAGACCGGACGAATCGGCACTGCGCGGTTCGTTCCACCCAGGCGATCACATGACCAACCGCTGGCGGCTCTTTCGCTACCTCACACCACTGGACCACATTGCCCGCGCTGGCGAACAGGCCGGCGACCGCCCGATGAACGCCGTCTGAGTCGGCAACCGAGGCATTACTGCCGAAGCCGGACGATGCCGTTCCAACATCGCCCGTCGATGAGTCGCGGTGGTAATCGTGGTGACATTTCTGCGGGGCAACGCCTGGCTTGGCAGCCCCCGCTTCAATGTCGAGATCAGGCCGCAATCTCGCTGACCCGCAGGATGACACTCAGCAGTGGACGCTGCTGAGCGGTGCCGACGAAGTCTCCAGCCACCGGTGGAACCGCCTCCGGGTGGCGTGCAACCGCCACCGCGATATGCCGGTCTCCGGTCACCTCGCCACTGGTCGGATCGAAGCCTTTCCAGCCGGCACCCGGCAGGTAGACCTCGGCCCAGGCGTGCGTCGAGGCATAGTCGGTGTCACCTGCCCAGGTGAACAGATACCCGGTCACAAAGCGACTCGCCAGACCCAGGTGACGGCATGCCTCGGTGAACAAAGCCGCAAAATCGCGACAGGAACCGCTACCCTGCTGCAGTGTCGAGCCCGGTGACTGGACGCCCTGCTCCTCGCGAATCTGGTAAGAAAACCCGACGGCTATCCCGCGGTTGATGCGGTCAAGCAAGGTGAAGGTCAGCGTCGGCTGCCGCCATCCCGAGTCTTCCAGCCACCGAATGATCATTTCCCGGTCATTGGGATAGACCGGCTGCAGAAAGGGATCGAGCTCCACGCGATCACTCTCTGTATAGGCAAAGGGATGCATCAACGCGTAATCGTCCATCCGGAAATCAAACGGATTCTCGTCATAGTGCTGAATGATCACGGTGCTGGCGATCCGCAACAGATCGGTGGGCTGCGCAATCGCCACCACAGCAACCGAGTTGTCCAGTATGTCACGCTTCCATTGCACCGTATGTGACGGGGAGATATCGAGCATCGAAGACTCGATACGGACGTTGTGGTTCTCCCTGGGCCGCAGCAAGAGTCGGTGCGGCAGTAACGACACCGGACTGGGGAAGCGGTACTCGGTGAGATGTCTGATCTGAAGTCGTCGCATGGCAATGTTCTTCGCTGAACCGGACACCGCCCGTCAAAAAAACGTCGCTACCGACGTATAGGGTGCCATCAGCGTCATGGCACCACAACGACGAGAGTCACAGCTGGAATTGCTATGACATACACCGATTCATTGCCGCACAGATACCAGTTGCTATTCCCCGCAGAGGGCGTACATTGACAATAACTGACCATGTCAGTCAGTTTCTGGCCCCTGCCTCCCCCAGACCCAACGGAAGTGGACAGAACCAATGGAGGGTGAGTCATGACCCACCCGCATTTCACATCTGCGCTGCTGCCCGGTGTCCGCAGCTTAGCCTCTCGGTCGAACCCTGCTCGAGTCATCGATGACCGCAAGACCAACCTCGTGACGATGCGTTTCGAATCAGCCGTCGCAGTTCACGCCTGCTGCGACATGCCCACCAGGCCTTCAGAACGGCTTCCGTTAAAGATCCTGACGGATCCGAACAACGAGGTCGCGGTGGAATTCACGCTCATCCGACACGCCGAGCACAACCCCCCCCGAAAACCGACTAAGGAAAAATACAAGTGAACCATCAACCACTCGATCCCCACGAGACCGAGACTTCGGTACGAGACATCGGTCTACGCCATACGGTACTGGCCGATCAGTACTGGAACCGCGCAAAATCAAAGGCGCTGGCCGAAGCGAAAGGTCTCACATTCAGCGACCGGCACCCAAGTATGCCATGCGTCAGCTCCCTTCGTCTCAAACGTTTTCTTTTCCTTTGACCAGGAGTTTACCGATATGTCCAAGCACAATAAATCGAACAGAGAGTCGAAGAAACAGCCGTTGCTGACGCCCAAGGAGAAGAAAGCGGCAAAACTTGCGAAAAAGCATGCCGGCGATCATGTGCCATTGATTGTCCGAATTCCCTGACCAAATCTCATTGCCGGCCACTCTGATAGGACGCCGGCATGCAGAGCCATCCGGCTTCCCACGAGGGAAAGGAGTCCACCATGTATCGCCTGATGCAATCCGTAAAGTTCACTTTGGAGCCCCCCACATTGGGCCCCATTCCTCAGCCATCCAGGTGGAGTCATCAGGAGATCGTGACCGGCTGCGTTTCAGCCTGACCGGCGAAGGGGGGCTGAACGACGGAGCCGCGTTTCCATTCATTATGCTCGGCCTCGGCCTTTTTGGACTGCACGACATGGGCAGCGGTGGGTGGCGCTGGTGATCGGTTGATGTCATCTGGCTCCCGTCGGCGGTTTGTAGATCGGCGGCACACTGGGAGCATTGATTGGTGCCTTGGTGGTCTACCTACGCGCCCGCCACAAGGAGTCGATCGGCCTGGACGAATTCCTGGCGCTGGGCCTGATTGCCTTGACCTACGGCCTCGCAGTGGTCAGTCACATCTATGGATTCCTGGCTGTACTCGCGGCCGGTATGGCCCTGCAGCGGGTGAAAGAGTACGCCAGCGTTATACCCGTCGCGGACAGGCTTTCACGAGAAAGTGTGTGTCATATTCGTTTCGTGGCAAGGCGCGATGACGCGTAATAGCCGCTCTATTGCAAGGAATCGCAACGCTGCCACGGGACGAAGAGGGCGTGTGTGCCGGGGAAACCTGTCCGTGACGGGTATATCTCCTGGTAGGCCGCGTTGGTATAGACACAGCCGCCATCTGCATCGGCGACTCGCCGCCCTCACCGGCCCCTGCCCTTCAGACAGCACCCCGGCCGCACACCTCGTCGGTACGCACCTGGAAACTGACCAGTGTATTAGCTCCGAAGGTGTTGCTGATGGCGACGTCTGCCGCGTCGCGCCCGCGCGCGATCAACACCCTGCCGATGCGAGGGATATTGTTGCGTGCGTCAAACGTGTACCAATGACCATCGAGATAGGCCTCGAACCAGCCGGCAAAATCCATCGGCTCGTAGGGTGGCGGCATGCCGATGTCGCCGAGATATCCAGTACAGTAACGCGCCGGAATGTTCATACAGCGACAGAAGGCGATAGCCAGGTGCGCGTAGTCCCGGCACACACCGGCCCGCTCATGAAAGACCTCATAGGCGGTCTTGGTCGGACGCGAGTGCTGGTAGCCGAAACGGATATGCCGGTGGACGTAATCGCAGATCGTCTGCACGCGCGCCCACCCCGTAGGCGCATTGCCGAACAGTTGCCAGGCCATCTCGGACAGCCGGTCGGTCTCGCAATAGCGGCTGCCCAGCAGAAACAGCAGCGTCTCGTCGGGCAGCTCTTCCACCACGGTCTGGCGCGCCTGCGGAACCACCAAATCGGGCTCGCCCGTGTCATTTATCAGCGCATCAGTCGATAGCCTGACGCGGCCAGCGGGGGCCACGATGCGTGAACACCAGTTACCGAAACTATCTCGATAGGCCGTCATAGGAACGGCTGGATCAGCGATCATGTAGTCGGGGGTGATCATGTCCGAGACACGTGTGTAGTGCACGTTCAGGGTCATTATCATCGGGGTCGGCTGCGGGCAGTCGTAGATCAATTCGTAGCCAATGCGGATCTTCATAAAGTGATTCCTGGTTGATGCCGGCACAGCCCGCCGACCTGTCCCGGCCAATGCGGTTATCGGCCAGTCCGGTTATGTCGATCCCGCGCCGCGAAAATCAACGAGCGCACTGTGCAACGTTTCGACGATGACCTGACGCATGGCGCTCCAGTGGCGACCTGCGAGCGCCACCTGTGCCTGGTTGACTTCCAGTTCGATCCCCACGTACACACGGGGTGGCAGTCGTCGGCGAAACCAGGCGGTCAGACCATCGCCCTTGCCCTCATAGGGGTAGTTACGGCGAACGATGAACTCCGGAGCACGGGACACGAGCATGTCCTTCCAGCGCCGGCACAAATCCACCTCCCCCGCCCGGGTCGGGTCGTAGAGCAATCCGATGTCGGCACGACGACGTTTGCCGTTCAACTCGGGTACGAAGCTGTGCGAAGAGATGTGGACCACCCGGCCCGAGTCGGCGATGGACTGCATGACGAGACGTTCAGCCCGCTCACGATAAGGCCGGTAGAACTTCCGCAGTATATGCTGGCGGACCTCGACCGGTGTGCCTCGCACCGGTTCGCCGTGCAGCCGGGGGTGACCGATCGACCGATTCAAATCGACCAGCAGGCGGCTCACGGTAGAGCTGAGCAGCGGTGCGGAAAATGCCCTTGCCAGGGTTCTCGCCATCAGCATCGCACCCGGATCGTAGCCGCGGTGTGAGTCGAGCAGCGACTGATCGGCCCTGAAGAGTTCACGGTACACTGCAGGAATCAGGTTGCCGGCATGTTCGCAAGTGAACACCAAACCGTCATCGGGACCATCTCCGCACACCGACTCGGGCCCGGTGATTGAGACACTTGCGGCACACATCTGACCAGGCAGGCCCTACCAGTCCAGATCAGGCAATTGACGAAAGACCAGGCGGGTGCCCTCGCTCCACCGCCTGCTGAGTTCGACGAAGTACGTATCGCCTTCGCCGAAGCGGCGGCGCATCCTCACCGCTAGGCTGTCGCGCTCGTAGCAGAGCAGATCGATCGGCATACCCACCGACAGATTGCTGCGCATGGTTGAATCGAACGATACCAGGGCACATTTCGCGGCATCGTTCAGCGACGTCGCCTCAGTGATCACCCAGTCGACGATCGGCTTACCGTACTTGGTCTCGCCCGTTTGAAGGTAGGGCGTCTCCGTTCCCGCCTCGATGAAGTTACCCTCCGCGTAGATCCGGAAAAGTCGTGGTGGTTCACCGGCAATCTGGCCGCCGAGTATGAACGAGGCATTGAAACGGAGGTCGCTCTCCGCAAGGAACTGGCCATCGCGCCGGTCGACGTCGCGCATGGCATCCGACACCAGCATCGCCGTGTCGAACATGGATTCTGCGCTCCACAGGCTGTTCGACGGGTGCTTGGCGATCCGCTGCCTCAGCAGGCCGATGACCGCCTGCGTTCCGGCCAGGTTGCCTGAACTGAGCAGTACGATCACCCGGTCGCCGGCACGCTCTAACACGCTCATCTTGCAGAAACTGGCAAAATTGTCGACATCGGCGTGCGTACGCGAATCCGATGCAAAGATCAGCCCGCTGTCGAGCATGATACCTATACAGTACGTCATGAACGGTCCCCTCCGGACGCCGCCTTCATTTTTGCCGACCTCTCGCACTTGCCGTTTGGGCTGAATCGCCGCGCGGCAACAGGGTAGCGATTCTGCGGCGGCCTCGCCGCGCCCGCTACTCTTTGCCGCCCTCCTCGAATTGCTTGACCTGCTTCTCTGCCACGTCCTGCGTGGCGCCGTAGGTTTCCTGGATCTTCCCCGCCAACTCGTCGCGCTTGCCGGCAATCTCGTCGACATGATCGTCGGTGAGCCTGCCCCAACGTACTTTGAATATGCCCTTGAACTGCTTCAAGTTGCCTTCGATGACGTTCCAGTTCATGTTCAACCTCCGTCTTTTCGCACCTCGACCGTGCCGAACGCGCTACCGCTGGACAGCACGGCGCCCCCGAACGGCACCGATCGCGGTGTTCCTGTCCTGCGTCGACATACCCGAACAACCATCCAGACCGAGCGGCATTGCAGCGGCGCCTTCATGTTGTAAGGTACTTGGCGATGGCTCTATCGCAGGCCATGCGGGACCAACGCTTTATTTCGCCAGATGCGAGGCGCATCTCGACAGAGACGTTCGTCACCGTTCGCCATTTGCGCGCTTGATAGGTCCGGTTGATGGCAAGCTACGCGAGACCCCTGTCGGCGTCTGTCTGCTGCCGCACATTGCCGACGGCCTGGCCGGCCCCGGCGTCGGGTCAATTTCGCTGCCGCTTCTCGGCGCTGCCGAATGGGGATAGAATTTTTCCAAAATCTGCCCCGCACCCGCATGCTTCCCGTGCCAGCAGGAAATGTCGTCACCGCGGGTCGAGGGTGGCCGATAGTTGGGAGTTCACCGATGACCAGTCGTCATACCCCCCCCTCTTGATCCAAGCCAGAATCATCTGCTCGCCGCCCTGCCTGCAGAGGAACGCGCGAACCTGTTTCCCCACCTGGAACTGGTCGCGATGCCGCTGGGCGAATCGGTTTGCGAACCCGGCATGCCGATGCGCTACGTCTATTTCCCTACCTGCCACCTGCATCGTGTCCCTGCTGTACGTGATGGAGGATGGCGCTTCGGCCGAGATCGCCGTGGTGGGACGAGGGTATCGTCGGCATCTCCGGGACAAAGAGTCAGGTCTTGATTCGTGCCCTTTGCCCTCTCGTGCACGAATCAAGACCTGACCCTCGATTCCTTTTACGAACCCCGGAGGAATATGTCCCGGAACGATTGCCGCATCAGCGGCCCAATTCTGGGTGAGAATACTTCTCCTTACTTTCACGCTTCAGCGCATGACGTGCTAATCTAAATAATCTTAACTCTTTTTACACGCCTCATATCCTGACAAAATATGGCAGTACCACCAAAATAAAACCGATACTTACAAGCATGTATACATTCGATATAAAATAAGGGAATATAAATAAGGCGATTCCGGTAACTAGCGGAACTATTGCTCTTTGATTTTTCCCATATATAAAAAATCCGAGGCCGATTGCTCCGAATAGCATTCCCCAAATAAGTAGTGATGTACCTTCCATTTTAGAACTTACCGCGTATTTCTCTTATAGACACATAACATGTAATGGGCGGAGAGAATCCGTAATTGGGACAAAGGGTCAGGTCTTGATTCCTCGCGCAATAGCCTGGCTCCCGCCTTAGCTGCATCACCGCAATAATCTCGATTTCCTGCGCCCTTTCGCGAAAGACGACAGCATAGGGAAAATGCTTAACGCGACACTTTCTCACCTCACCCTCGATCTTTCTGTATATGGCGGGGTTCATTCGAATCCGGTTAATCGCCTCGGTCATTTCCGTCAGAAAACGAAGCCCCAAACCTTTCATGCGTTCATCGAAAAATGCGGCGGCAGCCTCGGCTTCGGCCAGTGCCCCCGGATGGAAATAAAACGGCCTCACGAATAACGCTCTTTGAGCTTAGGCGATTGCCGGAAAATGGCATACCAGATTGTGCCGGATTTTCGTTCGTCATCAAGGCGCGACATCAGGCGCATAGTCGAACTATGTCACTGTTGTCGCAACACAGAGGACGGACGAAAAGACAAGCGAGATGGTATGTCATTTGACAGAAATCGCCTTAGCCATCGCATCGTCTCCGGGAACCAGGGTGACCTTACCCTCGTCGATATCCTTACACCGCCTTTCGATTTCCTGCCGCCAGGCCTCGCTAACCGGGAAATCGTCGCCGATATCGAGGCTCTCCAGCAGGACCTCTGCGACATAGGCCCGACTCTCATCCGGCAAGGACAGCACGTCGTCTAAAATCTCC
>JAJDOJ010000099.1 GCA_022340215.1 Gammaproteobacteria bacterium | reverse complement strand
CTCCGCGGCTTAGACTCAGTCCAAAGTGAATGGAGTTTGGTGTGTATTGGATGGCATTTGAAACGAATGCACGCACTGAGGGGATGAAAAGTTGATAGGAGAGTTCTTGCCGTTTGAAAACAAGCGCAGATTCTCTTCATGCCCAGGAAAAAAGAGCGCGTTTTTTTACTGGATGCCCTTGGTGGCTCTCGTTTCGATGCCAAGTCCGACAGGCTCCTAGTTGCAACGGCGCTTATGCTATCAAGGCGTGCGTGCTCAGCTATCTGGGACGGCCCGAGGAGGCGATTGAATTTGCGCAGTACGCCGTGCGCCTGACGCCGGCGTATCCGGCCGAATTCCCTGCGATCCTCGCGGGCGCTTACCATGATAGCGGTCGTTATATGGAAGCCATCAGCGCCGCCGAAGCCTCGCTGGAACTGCGCTCGGGCGATGTCGACCGCATGTTGATCCTGGTCGCGGCGCATGTGGCCCAGGGCGAATCTGACGAGGCCCGGAGAATTGGCGAAAAGGTGCTCAAGATAGCGCCGACCGTCCGTCTGGGTGAATTCGCCGAGACCCAGCCGTATCAAAACCCGGACGATTTCAAACGATTGATTGATCGGCTACGTGACGCCGGCCTGCCCGATTGAAATGCGAAGCAGGTACGGGTTAACCCCCGTCACGGCATTGTCACTTTAGCGTGGTGGTACACCAGGCCGATGAACAAGCGAAAACCCCGATTTCACTGCCACCGGTTTCCTCCGCAAATCATTGGCTGCGCTATCTGGCTATATTATCGCTATGACTTGGCGACAAGTGACGTGCGGCTGAAATATTTTACCGGAGTGGGCCTCGGGATGACGCTGGTTACTAACCGTTAAGGCGACAATACCCTTCGGATAACTTTGTTCGGGAACCCTCAACTTGACAATACCCTCATGAGAGCACGTATGAATTCTGAATACTGGACGGGTAAGACGTTCGACGACTTTCTGTTCCGACCTCAACAGGGCGCCGCCCCTTCGCGACGAGAGATCGCTCTCTCAGCGCGTCTCACACGAACGATAACACTGGAGTTGCCGATTTTGTCCGCCAATATGGACAGTGTCACCGGTAAGCGAATGGCAGACGCAATGGCGCTCGAGGGGGGCCTTGGCGTTATCCACCGTGCGCTTTCCATCGAGAAACAGGCGGCAAAGGTCGCGTCAGTCAAACGCAGCCATAGCGCCGTGATCGAGAAACCGTTTTGTGTTCCGCTAGGGACTTCAATCGCAGAGGCTGTGGCGTTTGCCCGCCATCACCAGGTCTCGGGGATTCTGATTGAAACGTGCCCGGGCAGCAGGATTCTGGCTGGCGTACTGTCCAGTCGTGACATTCCCTGGGTGGATGACTTGAGGGCCCGGACGGTCGATGAGTGCATGACACCCATCGATCGATTGCATACGCATGGACCGGACATCTCCCAGAAGGAGGCGGAGCAGATTCTGTTCGAGAAACGCATTGAACGTTTGCCATTGATTGACGAAGAACGGCGGGTACATGGGCTGGTCACGCGCAAGGACCTTATGTTCCTTCGTCAGCGTCCACATTCAAGCAAGGATAGTAAGGGGCGACTGCTGGCAGCGGCAGCCATCGGCGCGCGCGGCGATTTTCTGGAGCGAGCCACGGAGCTCGTCAAGGCGGGCGTTGACTGTCTGGTCATTGATATCGCGCACGGCCATTCAAAGGTCATGGCCGAGGCCATAGAACAAGTTCGAAACCGTGTTGCCAGCGTGCCTCTCATTTGCGGCAATGTCTCCACGGTGGAAGGGGCCAGGTTCCTGATGGAACTCGGTGTCGATGCGATTAAAGTCGGTGTGGGACCTGGCCGTGGTTGTCGGACGCGTCTGGAAACCGCCGCCGGTGTGCCTCAACTGCAGGCGATCCGTGAGGCCTGGGTTGCAGTGGAGAATTCCATCCCGATTATTGCGGATGGTGGCGTCCGACACGGCAAGGACATCTTTCTGGCACTGATATGTGGCGCATCGACGGTGATGCTGGGCAGCGCCCTGTCAGGCACCGATGAAGCGCCGGGTCGGGTGATCGAGGACCCGGTCACGCACCGGAAGAACAAAATCTATAGGGGAATGACCTCACCGGAGGCGGTGTTCGAGTCGCTTTATGATGTCGAGGACCAGACAGAACTCGAGGCGGCTCTTGAGACGCCGGCCGAAGGCCAGGAGATTCAAGTGCCCTACAAGGGAAGCGTCGTCGATATTCTGGTCCGGGTACGAGGACACCTTCAATCAGCGGTCAGCTATGCGGGTGAACGTTCGTTGCAGGATGCGCGCAGAAAGATCGTACCCAATCCTGAGAATTATCTGATTCAGCTATCGGCAGCCTCGCGGCAGGAGTCCTACGAGCGGTAAAGGTATCGTCAACTCGGTCTGAGACCGGGCAGGCCAGGGACATGTACACCGATACGCCCAGCTATCGTGGCTACCGTTACCTGCGAGAGGCAATCAGCCACGCAATGCCTTCAACTTTTCAAGCCGATGTGACGCGGTGGATCGCCTTGCTGGATGAACTTGAACAGATAACCCCAGGCGGTAGTTCCCGGTCATGGGGACATCACTAACGTCGAAGGAATCGTGCGTCTTCGTGAACTACTAACTGAGTTTTGGGAAGCGGTAGAAGCCGAATATGACCAAGGCAAGAGCGATTATGAGATGATATCCGAGGGCACGGATACCCTTTCAGCCTTCGAGCCCCACTATCCCGGCCTCCAGGAAAAGATGCGGCGCGACATCTCCCATGTTTACCTCCAAGTGGAGGCCGCCAACTTCAATTGATTGATTTTTGCACGGACACGTCAGAGTGTCGATATGCATCCAATGCAGCGATCTGTCGATAGATATACCCGTCACGGACAGGTTTCCCCGGCACACACGCCCTCATCGTCCCGTAGCGGCGTTGCGATTCCTTGCAATAAAGCGGCTACTACGCGTCATCGCGCCTTGCCACGAAACGAATATGACACACACTTTCTCGTGAAAACCTGTCCGCGACGGGTATACAAAACGGAAACTGATAAAACCTGGAATCGGCGATAAAGACGTGGCACATCGACCCTGTCTTCCTCGTCGTTCTTCGCAGACATCTGAGGAGGCAGCCACCTCGGACAATGTTCAAGTTGTTTGGGGGCTTTGTCCGTCAGATAATCTGGCCAGAATCAGAGGAGACCCTACCAACGATTCTGGGCACTCCCAGGCACCATGCTTAGCCGATCATGTCCATGTGCTTCTGCTCGGTTTCCAACGGGTGCTTTACCTCCTCGACGCGCAGATCCTGCAGGTGCACGATCAGCGTGGTGCCGGTAGCCGCCGTGAGTCACCGCTTCAGTTGTGCGTTCGGGCATTGTCACTTTGACGAGGTTTTCGGCACACTATTGGCGTGAGCAGGGTAGCGCATGCCCATACGCGCCAGGATCTCAACGAGTGGCTGGTGTACTACAATGATCGGCTAACACATCAGGGAAAGATGTTTCGTGGCCGGACATCCCCGGCCACACTGGAAGACGGAGAACGAATCTGGACGGGGAAATTCGTAGGCTGAGTTTGTCCTGACAGGAATCCCATTGAAACCGGACGCTGTCAAGTCATGTCTGAACTGCTGCAAATTGCGGGATCTCGACATTGATGTTTCGACAGTATCTATTTGTGTACACTATTTAATATATGAGCAAGCTTCGAACCCCAATGTCGTTTTATACCCGCGGAGTGTCGTGTATAAAGGATTCTCGGTTTCTATTTGAAAATAGAGGAGCAACCTCTAACTTCGGCATCCTACTTATTCATGGCGTTGAATTGTTACTTTCTTCATTTCTACTTATAAAAGACCGTACACTTACCGCACACGAGATATACGACAAGTATCATCATAACTACCGTGATATGCTGGACGCATGTAAGGAATTCGACGAAGAAAAACGTATAACCAGCGATGAGGTATGCTCATATATCGGTTTTCTCGCCGAGCGATTTTCACCCAGTACCGCTGATATAAGATTTCCGAGGTATGCGGTTCTTCGGGAGTTTCCACTCGATCTTTTCGATATTCTAGAAGTCAACTTTGTTGATCCAATGTTTTTCATCACAAAGGAGTGGTTGAAAAATGACGACCAAACTCATATAAAGTCGGAAAGTTCAGGGCGCTAGATTGGCTGGTGTAAAGTTGATCGCGTTGAACGATATGAACTTACTACCCCTGAGCCTATATTTGACCTCCGCTTGACCACACTCTCGGACCTCTCCCGCAAGGTCCACCGCTACAGATGTAAGGCGTACAACAAACGCGCCATTCCGACGTAAGTCTCCTCCCTCTCGGCGGCGAGGGCAGAGACAACGGTCGCCGCCAGTTTTTCCGGGGGAAGCTTGCCGCCTCCACGCCCTAGGGTCATCGCGGTTTCCACCAGCGGTGGCAACCGCCTCGACGTGCCAACTCTGGTCATCGCGACGGACGCCGGCGTCGATACGGTTCAGCGGTCGCGCATGCCGCCGTTGCGCGAGGGTCTGATCGAGTCACACGGAAAGAACCGGAATGCGTTCTGCCACGACCGCATTCAGGAGGCGGCCTACCGACGCATCCCGGCCGAGCGGCGTGCACGGCTGCACTATCAGGTCGGTACCCTGCGGCTGCAGACCCCGGGCGAGCTGACGAATGAACGGCTGTTCGAGATAGCCGACCACATCGATCAAGCGCTCGCGGGATACCGAAGAGTCTTCGCGGTTTACCGAACTCAATCGGCGGGCTGTAGACTGCACCCGGCAGTCCGCCGCCTTCGAGGCCGCTTACAGCTACTATGATCACGGCATCCGCGTACTCGGCGATGCCGGTTGGTCGGAACAGTACGATCTGGCGTTCTCACTGCATATCGGCCGTGCCGAAGTCGGTTTCCTCTGCGGTCGCTCCGACATCGCCGAGTCGGACACCGAACTGTTGCTTGTGGAGGCCCGGACCGATCTTCAGCGCGGCGAGGACTACGCGCTGAAGATGATCCAGTTCGAGACCGGGGCCGGTTTGCCGATGCGGTGGCCGCAGGCAGGACGGTGCTCGCCCTATTCGGCCTGCATTTCCCGTCCGATCCCGCTGGTGCGGAACAGGCCATCGACTCGGCCGTCGCCGACATCCGTCGTCGCATGGCAGGCCGGTCGATT
>JAJDOJ010000098.1 GCA_022340215.1 Gammaproteobacteria bacterium | reverse complement strand
CTACCCCGTTTCATACTGGCTGGGCAGAAGCATGTCATCATGTGAGGCCAACAATCGCGAACCGCTTCTCTATCCAGACGAAGACGATCGATTTTGTCTGGATAAGCTCAACCTCGTGCGGACAAGCGGGGATGGTAGACCACCCGAGGGAATACCCCTGGTCGAGCTACCAGCACAATTCATTGGAGAAAGGGACGCATTGACCACGCCTCACGAGTGATACCAGTCCCTCGGCGAGAATGAGCAGAAGCGCCAGAAGACTTATCGTGCCCTATTCAAGGCCCTAATTTCCGAGAATACACTGGCCGAGATTAGAGACGCCACTAACAAATGCAGAGTGCAGGGAAGGAAAACATTCAAGGACAGAATCGAGCGATAGCTCAACCGGGCGGTGAGCCCGAAACCGCAACGGGGCGACAGGAAATCGGAGGCCTACCGAAGAAGCAGCCTGACCGATCGAGTCTGACCCTATTGATCCGGATCGTCACCAGCGAGATCTCGCCGCACGCCTCGCTGGTGGAGGTGAAGAAGGCGGCGAGCGACGAGGCTGAGAAGCAGTATCTGGAATCCGGGTTGCGAGAGACTGAGGGCAAGGTGACGGAGCTGGCGCGGCGCATCGAAATGACCCGGTCCCACCTGCAGACGCTGCTGAAGAAACATGGCCTGCGGTCGAAGGACTTCAAGCAGAACCGGGAATCCTGAAACCTTGCCGAAGGCGTTCTATCCCGGAACGTCGAAAATTCGAAAATTTACGGGTTTCACCTGTGCAAGCCGCTTCAGCCAGCGTCTGTGCACCGCTCGCCATATCACCTGAAAGAAATCGCCTAAATCAGTGTCACACGCAGATCCGTCAAGCCAAATCCGGCGCCAGTGTAGCGCCGGCAGTTTTACCGCCAGATGCAAGCTTGCCGATTTCCTGGTCGATGAAGAACAATCCCTTACCTTCCGTGCCGATGATCTCGATCTTGTCCAGGATACCCTTGAACAGGGCTTCTTCCTCGTGCTGCTCGGCCACGTACCATTGCAGGAAGTTGAACGTGGAATAGTCCTTGCCTTGAAAGGAGGCATCCGCGAGCGTGTTGATCTTGCTGGTAATGAAGCACTCGTGTTTGTATATCTGGTTGAACATGTCTGCCAGCGAATCGTATTCGGTGGGTGGGGCATCGATCTGGCCCAGCTTCGCCAACGCGCCAGTCTCGTTGACGTAGGTGAAGAGACGCTGCATGTGCAGCATCTCCTCCTGGGCATGCTGCACCAGGAACTGGCTGCACCCGCCCAAACCTTTGTATTCGGACCAAGCCGCCATCTGTAGGTAAAGGTTAGAGGAATAGAACTCCAGGTTGATTTGCTGGTTGAGCTTGTCGAGCAGATCTTGCTTTAGCATAGCGAAACTCCAAAATTCATGAAGAGGCAGTTGATGAAAACCCGGTGAGGCGGCATCCACCGTACCGGCACAATTATATACCTGTGACTCTTTGGTGGCTGTTCGACGTTTCATGTGGCTTTGAGGGTGGACGCTGTGGGACGGACAATCAGGTAGATCATCGTCATGAAGGTTCTCGTGTCCCGGTAGCCCCGGACCCTTGCCGCTTGAAACAGACCCTTCAGATCGTCAAGTCGGGTACTGGTGTGGGATGGTGTTCGGTAGGGACAGCTTATCCCGATTCCTTCGAGCGTATGGACGTGGAATGCCCGGGGACGTAACAATTGGCAGACTAACTTAACGAAGGTAAACTGGCGTACGCTACTGCCAGCAATAGTGGGCGGAGTACGGAATCCATGCTGGTATGGACAGTCGCTCCCGGCGAATGAACGCCACCCATGTTGAGCGATGTCCAATTTGTTGTCGACCACAGTGTAACCCTCCGCCAGGGCAGTGGCATTTGAAGGTACTGCCTTATCTGCCGGACACTGAATTCAGGTGATCGCTCGGGGCACAACGCGGTACGGAGGGGGAGCTGTTCGGCTACGAAGTGTCCGGTGTAGGCAGAACAAACTTGATCCTGGAAGGATCGGCACAGGCGCTCATCAGCGCCTCCCAGTTGGGGGCATACAAGGTCATAAACAGCGACCGGAACCGCTCCCATAGGTGTCGCCGGTCAGGATGCACAATGACCGCGCCGCCTACGCACGATGTACCTCATGGAATGTGCAGCACATAAACGTCACCTCCGGCACGCCCCATTGGTGGCCTTGGTCACATACCTCTTGGCCATGGGCAACACAGCCTTGGCGGACCCCGACGCCGAACGAAAGCCCTCGCACACCTGGTCCACGATATAGAGGCCCTCTAATCGCTCATCGCCACGGTCGAGGCGCAGGCCCAGGGCAGTCCCGACGCCCGGACTCGCTTCCGCTACGACTAGCTTCTCCAGGACCTCTCGCGGATCCGCGCGGGCATCCAGGAACGCCTCGACGCGCCCCGCATAGGGTCACACACGGCGACTACCGGCAGTGAAGTCTAGCCATGACGCACGCACAGAACGCTACGTTCCAGGCCAGGCCAGGCCTGGCCTGGCGTAACGCCCGGGACACTGCTCACGACCATCGTGCTGGTCTTCGTCTGGGCGATGTGGTTGACCGTCGGCACGTTTCGGGCCTGGTAGGACGGTCAGGTTGCGCTGTTCGACCTCGTGTGGGCAGCGCTGCGGGCCAGCATCGTGTTGCTCATGCTCGGTTTCTATCTGCGGCGACGGGGTGGCCGGAGCCGTGTCGGTCCGGGGGCTGAGCCCGGCGTGTGGTGATCAGGGGTTCGCCCCGTTACTTTGGAGAAACGATAATGTTCGCACAATTGATGAAAAGAACGGTGGCCCTGCTAGGCTTACTTGGTCTCATGGTGAGCCGCCAGGATGGGCGGTACTACCGATCCTGGTCGCGCAGAGTACGGCGCCGGCGGATGGTGACTGGATCGGGTTGATCCAGGTAGCGCACTGCAACGCCAGTCCGCCCAGCGCCGAGGGGCGATAATCACGGACATGGCAGCAGACCTGCCACTGCCGCGGCACGAGCCGATGGGCACCGGCGTAGGCATCCAAACAGGCGGTGACCACCCGGCGCAGGGGGGCGCGTGCTTCTTCACACGCGTTCTCCTGGTTGAGACATCAACCGCAATGTTAATGATTTCCGTTGGTTATCGCCAAGTTGATGGCATTGGCTTGTCAGGAGGCCCGCTGATCGCTCGATGACGATTCCCGATCGACGATGGTCAGGAGCCCCTCTTTGACTGCGCGGCGCGCCAGCAGCACCTTGCTGCTGGCGCTGAGATTTCCCGGCAAAGCGCTGACCGGGAATGTGGCATCGGAATCGGCAATGAAACGCCACGCTGCCTCAACATCAACCGGCCCTTTGATTCGGTTTCCGGGGAAAATGATCTGGGAGCTGTCCTCGTTCCCTGTCACATGACAGATCAAGCCCTTCCTTCTTGCTACCATCGTGTCCGGATTCATCTGCGCCGCCTTGGCGAGGCTGCGGAAGTGGCCGTCCGGCAAGGGCTGCATTCTGTCGATGAAGCGCTCCTGAAGTCGTGCGATACATGCCTTCAGTTTGTCGCTCTTGGCGAGATTGTGCACCAATTCAGGTACCCGTTGTTCGAGTGTCTTGGCGGCGTCATCGTTATTCAGGTAGCCGATCGGCAGGGCCCTCCTCAGTTCAACATCATGCTCGCTTTCCAGCGTCAACAGATCGGCGAGCAGATCCTTCCAGTAATACGGTCTGATACCTACGGTGAAATGAATGGATGGCCGGTCCGTGGTGAAAGGTTCGTGCACGTAACCGCGCGGGATGTACAGGATATCGCCCGCGTTCAAGGTGAATTCCTGCTCCGGATCGTTCGGCATCTCGAGTGGAACGGGTTTATCCGCTAAACGTTCGTACGGCAGATCGACCCAGGAGTCGTAAATCCGCCAGGTTTTCGCTCCCTCGATTTGGGCAACGAACACGTCGTGTGGATCGTAGTGAGGAGGGTAACCCTGTGCGCCCGGCGGGGTGACATAGACATTTATACCGACCGGGAAGCTGAAAAATCTTTCCAGTTCAGTGCAGAGGCGAGCGGCCGGCTCCCAGTAGCTCTTGGCGGAGTTGAATACTATGGTGTCGCCTAGATTGTACGCGTTATAAAGTCTGTTTATATTAGAAAGCTCTTCATCGGCGACCGAAAAGTTCCTTCTCGTCTGCGTCTCCTTATCGGTCCTGGCGATCCTGAGTTGGAGATATTCAAGTTGCCTGAATCTGACAATCGTGTCGATGTCATCGGCAGAAAAAAGATCCGCATAGTACTCGGGGTCGCCTCTGTGAAATACGAAAGGCTTTTTCTCCCAGTACGTCTGGATGAACTCGTCTGTTCCCAGGGGATGGATAAACCATTCGAGATCGAAGTGGGTATTACGCATGTCAATGGTCCACGGAATTCAGTTACCGGTTTGTTGTTGGTAGCGAGACTACCAGACCAGATCTTCAGAGCGCCGGGAAGCCCAGCATAGCCGGTACCAAAATGCCTGAGCGTCTATCGTTATCGGTAGGCTTAAACGTCTGCGCCCCCACGTGCCTGATCAAGAAGATTGGCTGCCACTGCAAGTCCCACCTCACCAGGCTCGGACACCGCGGGCTCGTAACCTCTCTCAAGCCGTGGGAATATTCGGTCCGACCGCCCCTCGCAGGCAGCGCGTCATAAATTTCCCGGACGTTCTGTTCTTACTCTCAGACGGAAGGGATAAAAATAGCATACCGGTAGCGGAAATATTCACCGTCTGGTCTCTACCCGGACGCGCCTTAGCGTATCCCCTGGAATCCCCAGACCCACCATCATCCGGGGGCGCGAGGTGCCTACACCAGTCCTTTGGTGGTGGTCAGTCCCGGTCCGCAAACAGGGGTGTCTTCGGGGAGTGAATTGTTCGCACATCGCGGCGGTGGCTGAGCCTATACTGCAGCTATGTTTCCGTGCCGCCAGAATCCCCGCGGGGGATCCACGGCTGGAAAATGCCGGCGGGATTTCGATTCAAGCAGGAACCACGCTGATCGGGAATATGGGAGTACCACGGTGGGCGCCGGATTCTTGCTCCTGGCGGGGCTCACGGCGTTGCAGGGTATGAAGGTCCGCACCTGAAGCGGTCCAGATGGGAATCGGAAAGTTGATTAGCTGACATAGGTTTTATACGGAGGATATGCAATGACCGAAACAGAATCCCAACCGAAGAAGACGACGAAGATCATCGCCAGGGCAATGAGGGACGATGTCTTCCGGGAAGAGCTGCTAACCAATCCCAAGGCGGCAATCCAGAAGGAGTTCGGAAAGGAATTGCCACCTGAGCTAGAATTGAGAGTGGTAGAGGAAGCGCCGAATGTCGTCTATCTGGTGCTTCCTGCCAGGCAGACGCCGACAGACGAGCTTTCGGAAGACGAACTCGAAGCGGTGGCAGGCGGCTTCACATTGGCCGATAGTTCTCACCGGGGGACAATTCTTAGCTGTTATCCGCTCGATATGTGGCTGGACACGGTTTTGAAGTAACCACTTATCTTCTCGTCTACCAGGTGTCGCACCCGCTATTGTCCGGGTGCGGCTTCCCGGTGAACCAAATATCCTGATTCTCCGGTACTCGGGGAAGACAATGCCGCCAGAGGAAGCCAGCCTCTTCAGCGCTTACCAGAAGGGCAGGCTCTCGCGCGGCCATGTTGAACGACTCGCAACCGAACTGGCGATGCGCCACGCAAAGCTGGCGTGCGACCCCTATTCCTCGCTCTGCCAGCTCAGTCCTCGCCTGCAGGCAGACAAGTTTTATGACCATTGCCTGGAAATTGCGCAGCGCGTCGCAGACAGCCTAACGACGTCCGAGCTGCGGGAATTGTCCGGAAAGCTGGCAGGCAGCGGGACAGAGCCATGCGGCCGGAATCATGCATCCTTCGATTACGAATGCAGTCCTGGAGTCGGCTACTCGGGTAGCGGCGGTCGAATCCTAAAAAACGTATTTCTGCATCAAGGTCAGATGGTTCTGGGCGAAGTTTCCCCCGGGAAGGAAACAACCGGCGAGTCCGGCAAGGAGGCATTGAGCGATGTCGCCTGCGTGCTCTTCGAGCTGGAGCTGTTGGGGCTGGGTGTGCTGGCCAATTACTTCATGGGAGCCTGGCTGGAGTATTCAGGAGATTTCGATGCCCTCGTCATTGTGCGTACCCTGGTTGCGCGCGAGGCATTGCTGTATGTCGAACGGCGCCTGACCTCAGATGCGCCGGCGAGTTTTCCCTTAGGCGAGGGCTCGGGATCCGATACCGAGCGTGCTTTGCGCATCGGCGGCGAGTACCTCGCGCAGCGTCGCAAGCCGAAGATGATCATTACCTGTGGATTCAGCGGTGCGGGAAAAACGACCCTCGCCACCGCGGTCGCGGGATATCTCGGAGCGATCGTCGTGCGCATCGACGCGGAACGTAGCCGGTTGTGGCTGATTCGGCGCAAGTCGGGGCAGCGGGGCAGCTTTGAATTGAGGCCCGGCGAGCTTGTAGACCGGATTGAGGAGCTCACCGGCCAAGTCATAAGTGCCGGTTGGCCGGTCATCGTCGATTCCTGTTTTCTGCAGGGCAGGAACCGGGAGCGTTTCCGGACCAGGGCGGCGCAACTCGATTTGCCATTCTGTATTCTGTCGTGCTCGCCACCCCTGGCAGTAGTTAGAGAACGGCTAGACAGGCGCCGCGCCTTCGGTTCGTTCTTTTACGGACAAGAGGTGAGTCCTGATAAGACGAAAGGAATACTGCAAGAGCAATTGGATAGGCTGGATCCACTCGATCCGGATGAGTGCGCTGTCACCATCAGCGTCGATACGAGCAAGGAGGTCGACCACCAGCTATTGGCGAACCGGATATTGCGCTTCTGCCAGGAACAAGAGGACAGAGCAGTCGGTTGATGGGTGCGCCTTTTAGGGAACATCGGGAACGGAGCACAATATCCGTCAGCTTGGGACGAAACTGTAATCGGGCCCTGCTTCCGGTCTTTGTTTCACTCGCCGCCTGTCAGGGGCGTGCTTCAACAAATAGCGAGTAGTACTTCTTGCCGTAGCGTGCTCCGGCGACGCTGCTTATGTCGTCGACTCGCAGCACGGGATCGTCGCTTTGCATGAACTCGCTGCGGACAACCGAGCTGAAGCCGGCCTTTCGCAATGCATGCTCCAGGGTTTCAAAGTCGTAACCGAACTTGTGAGCAGACAGGAATAAACCTGGATGCGGCCCCGCGCCGGCATAGGCGAGAAAATCTTCGAGCCTGGTCAGAGACTCCGGCCACCAGTGCCAGGTCTTGCGACGCTCGGCAAAGAAAGTGGCATCGTGTTCCACATAGGCATGTATGCACTTTTCGATGTCAGGCACGATGATCCGTAAACGTCCCTCGCAGGACAGGACGCGGTGAATTTCCTTCAGAACGCCAACCGCTTCGTTCGGGTAGTAGAAATGTTCGAACACGTGAGACATGAACACGTAGTCGGCGGATTCGTCGTCGAACGGCAGGCCCCAGCGCAGGTCAACTGCAAGTTCCGCAGGATAGGTGTCGATATTGACCCAGCCCTGTAGGCGCGACTTGCCACTGCCCAGGTGAAGCTTCAACCCCTTCGCGACTGGCTGCAGTCCGATCTGCTGTAATTGCTCTGCGACGTAGTCGGTTCGAAGATTGTTGACCTCATGTTCCAGCGTGCGAAGACCTGCGGCTAGAGCCGCGAGTCGCGTCGATGGCGAGATACCAGTCGATTCGGTAATGCGCCGGGCCGCATAGGATCCCATGGCGGCAAGACTGCCGGCGAGCCGTTGTATCGTGTCGGCCAGCAGGGCCAGTTGTGCCTGAACGGCCCTGGGCGGGTTGGGCTCAGGCGTAGCGTCTTTTCCCGCTACGAGCAGGGCTCCGATTGCCTTGAGTCTGTCGACATGTATCCGCGCGGTGTCCTGTTGTTCGGGCGGAAAGTGGCCGACAACGCCTTCGACGGCGGCGGGTCGAGCAAATCCGCTTAGAACGGCCGGCAGCAGGCGGTCATCGCTTCGGTAACACTTTGCGCGACTGCCGTTCAGGACCAACGCAGTTCCGCTCACATAGCGAATAATGGCATCCGGTGCGATGACGTAGGTAATGGACATGCTAACGGAATCGGCGAGCAACTGACGGTACCGATCTGATCGGTCCAATCTCCGCCCCACTTCCCATCGGGAGGTGGGGCTTTTGTTGAACCGAATTCTTTGCGGAAATCAAACCGTGGCGATCGATGGAGCGGGATAACTCGCCTCGAGCCCGTTGGAGGCGTTACCGCTGAGGTCGGCATCGACGTGGTTGGAGTCGATGATGTTGAGGGTCTGGTACTGGTTGTTGATCTGGATCTGATCGGCGATGTACTGGTTGACGAAGTACTGGTTGATGGCCGGTGCGCCGGAGCGACGGGCGAGG
>JAJDOJ010000097.1 GCA_022340215.1 Gammaproteobacteria bacterium | reverse complement strand
GGGCCCGGCCGGTAGCGCCGCTCGAGCAGGCACGACCTCAGCGCCAGCAGGCGATCGGCGAGCTGATGCTCGAAGGCCGCGACGGACCGGTGACCCCGTTTGGAGCGCGCGGCAGCGGCGTGGGCCGCCAGCAGGTTCGGCCAGCCGCAGAGTTCGCTGAACGCTGCGCTATGCATGGGCGGAGATGATCGTGGCCGAAGAGATGATTGTCCTGGCGCGTCTGTTCGACCTGCTGGCCTGGCTGCTCCCCAAGGTCGAGAGATTCCCAAGGGCGCACCGATTCACGGTGACCCAGCGCATGATGGATGCCGCGCTGGATTGCCAGGACTCGGTGTTCGAGGCGCAGTCCCTGCGCGGGGCGCATCGCCTGGGTGCTTTGACCCGCGCCGATGCCGCGCTGAACCGTCTGCGGCTGTATCTGCGACTGGCGCACCGCTGGCAATGGATGAGCGACGGACAGTACCGGCAAGTCAGCGAAATGGTCGCGGAGATTGGCCGCCTGCTGGGGGGCTGGATCCGGCAGTGCCGGCAGGAAGAGGGGCGCCGCGAGGACGGACCCGGGCGGCGCCCCGGTTCGGTATGAGCCCGACGCCCTGTCAAGGCGTGCGGGCGGGACTCACCTGCGCCATCAAGATCCCCTGGCCTCGTCCGGCGAACCGTGGTCGGCCGGAATTTCCGGCGGCGCCGAGGGCGCACGACAGGGGCCGGAATGATGTGGGACGCACAACACACACGAAACCCCAGGTTGTTGTTGCGGTTGGCGGGATCGTTGTTGTTGCGGTAGGCGGCGCGGGCGTTGTTCCGGTTGTTGTTCCAGGAGCCGCCGCGAACCACCCGCGGGAACGTCTCAGGGAGCCCCGCAGGACAAGGCCCTGCCCGTGCAGTATGGGGCCAAGCCGCGCGGGGCGCAATGGCGCGAAAAATTCGCGCGCCGCTGCGCGGCGCGACAGGGTTCAGAAGACCAGTCAATCAGTGACCAGTAGCCAGCGCACCGCTATTCGATGGGGGACGCACAACACACACGAAACCCCAGGTAGTCGTTGCGGTCGGCGGGATCGTAGTTGTTGCGGTCGGCGGCGCGGGCGTTGCCACGGGAGTTGTCCCAGGAGCCGCCGCGAACCACCCGCGGGGCGTCGCCGTCCGGTTCACCGCCTGCAGGTGTGTCGTATGTGTTCCGGCACCATTCCCAGATGTTGCCGGCGAGGTCCGCGACCCGTGCGCCTTCCGTGAACACCGCATCGCCCGCGGGATAGAGACCGACCGCCACGGTACGGTTGATGTCACTCTCCGCAGTGTTGGCACAAGACTCCTTCCACTCCGGCCCCCAGGGGTACGCGCAGTCCGGATCTCCGGCAGTCGCCGCGAGTTGCCACTGCCGCTCCGTCGGCAGCCGGATCGCCTTTCCCCCGTGTTTCCGGCTCAGCCAGCGGCAGAACGCCACGGCGTCGTACCAGGAGACGTTGATCGCAGGATAGTTGTCGAAGCTCCAGAGCAGTGGGCTGTGTTCCTCATCCCGCACCAGCCCATCTTCCCACCAGGCCGCGTTGTCATAGCCGTCATCCGCCTCCAGAAAGGCCCGGTACTGTCGCCAGGTGACCGGGTAACGGGCGATGGAGAACGCCTCGACCCGGAACTCTCCCTCGATATCCTCCAGCTTGACGCTACCGCCGGCTACGGGCACCCACGCGATCTCCGGCAGGCCGTCTTCGTCCAGCCCGACGCCACGGCGCGGGTCGCCCATCTGATTCAGGCGCAGGCCGATCTCCTCGCGGCGGTGGTGCGAGGTGGCCGCTTCGTTCAGTTCGTCGAGGAGCGCGAGTGGTTCGGGATAAAGAAAGGCTCCCAGCGGTTCCGCCAGGTCGTCTCGCAGGGTCCGCCAGGCGTGGATACCGGCGTCCGTGTACGGTGAACCCTGCGATCCGGCATCACGCCCGCTCAGGGCCAGCAGCGCCTCCAGCGCCGGTCGCTGGCGCTCCCAGGGCCAGCGCAACGGGTGGCTGCGCCCGCTGCGATCCCATTCCTTGGCGGCCAGTTCCGCCTGCCGGCGCTGGGCGAGGTTTCCACGGTGCAGGTCCAGCCAGCTCACGAGACGTGGCCAGTGCGTAAACAGGGCCTCGTGGGTAATCGCCACGGTACGCTCGCTCTGCGCCAGGAAGCCGATGCCGGCCAGGGCGTCGACCAGACGCGAGACGGCCCTGTCCCGGCGCAGCGGCCCCGTATCCGCGGTGCGACGCAGGGTCTTGTCGTCGACCACGGTAGCGAGGGCCGCGAACAGGTGCTCGCAGGCCCTGGCATAGCCGGGGTCGTTGCCGATCTCGGCATCGATCTGCTGCGCCTGGGTCTCGATCGCAGTTCGCAGGCCACCCAGGGCCCGAAAGGCCTCGAGCGTCATCCCCTGCGGATGCTCGAACAGTGCATGCAGGGTGTAGGCGATGAGCGGCAGCGCGCCCTGCATGTCGCGGGCCTCCGAAACCACGGCCTGAACGAGGTCGGGCGGCACACCGACGTCCACCCTGTCGGCCGGTGTCTCGATCACCCGCCGCAGCGCGGCTTCGTCCAGGGGGTCGAGGTAGACCATGGATTCGGAGAAGCGCCGGCCGCCCAGCCAGCGCGCGAGCCGGTCCATGAACTCGTCGCGCAGGGTCAGTGCGAGCCTGAGCTTCGGCCAGTCGAGCATCGCGTCGAACAGCGGTCGAAACGCTTCCGCAGCCCCGTGTGGCGACTGGGTAAACAGCTCCTCGAACTGGTCGATGAAGACGATGATCCCGCGACTGGCGCCGAGCGTCTCGAGGTGTCGCCCGAGCGCGGTTGCACCGTCGTCCGACAGCTCGGTTTCGATGCGTTCGGCCCTGGGCGTGGTGTCGAGCGAAGCGCGCGGTTCGGGCAGGGCCCGGTCCAGGGTCTCCGCCAGCCTTCTGGCCGGCAGGTTTCCGGGTGTAAATCGCAGCACCGGCATGTTCCCCGTCTCGTCCTGAAGGGCCGCGATCAGACCGGCGGCCACGAGCGAGGACTTCCCGGTCCCGGAGGCACCGATCACGCAGAGCAGTTGCCGTTCGCGGAGCCTGCCGCTCAGGGTCTGGATCTCGTTCTCGCGCCCGCAGAAATACGCCCGCATCTCCGCGGCGAACGCCCGCAGGCCGGGATAGGGGTTTACTGCCCGGGGACTCTCCCCCTTACGTTCCGTTTCCCTTGATTCAGGGAACAGTGGCGCCGCCTTCGTGGTCGGCAGTTCCAGGGGCTTGCCGAGCGCGCCCGGTGTGATTTCGGGCTGATTCATTAGGATGCGGTAGAGGGCCAGGTACTGGTCGTCGTTCTCGAGGGCGAAGGCGGTGTAGTCGCTGAGCGGACCGGGGATATGCGCGCGCCGCCCGCCGGGCGGCAGCACCGGGATGAACCGCGTGTTCCTCAACTTGTTGTCGTAGAGCTCCCGGGCGATGATCTCCCACTCCCAGCGTACGCCACGGCCGGCGTCCGGGCCGGAATCGATCTCGGTCTGGCGCTTGTAGTCCTCCGTGCACACCACCAGGACCTGGTCGGCGCGTTGACACTCCGCCATGAAGCCGCGCCAGCCGTATTGCGGAAACGGTTCGTACTGGTCGATGACCGCATCGATACCGTCGCGGCGCAGGGTTTCGGCGAGGCGCAGGACCCACGCACCCAGTTCTTCCGATTCCTGCCGGTAACTGATGAAGACGCGGGGCGGGCTTTGCGACATGCAGGGTTGATTCGGGTGCTGGTGGTTCGCGTTATGCGGGTCTCACAGCAATCAATATTAGAGTATCCCTTGACATCTCGCGCAATACCGCGGCCTCCTGCGCGCGCAGCTCACGGCTGGCCTGGATGCCGGAGTCCGTCTGCCCAGACGTTAGCCGGAGCGTGCAAGCGGGTGT
>JAJDOJ010000096.1 GCA_022340215.1 Gammaproteobacteria bacterium | reverse complement strand
CATTTTCTGCCACAACGTGAATAATGAAGCCTTCTTTTGGAATTACTTCTTGAATAATCATTGATCTAGCCCTCGTATAGGGAACGGCTTACTTCCGGCCACTGCCAACTGCCAATCAGCCATCAATTCTTCTTGGTGAATTTCTATCCAAGCCACCACAAGCTTTTGTTTCTTCTCGGGAAGTTCTCCGGCCAACACAGCGCCATCTTCTATCGCATAGACAGCGACCTGGCCCTGATATTCTGCATGGATGTGCGGAACATGGTGTTTGTCTGTGTCATAGAAGAACATCCTGATGAGGATGCCATAAAACATTGAGATTGTTGGTACTGCAATATCCCTCTGTTAATGCCGAACGCTGGAATCGGCGGCGCAGCGATAGCTGCGTCCGACTGAATTTGCTTACGTTAGGCAATCTGCTCAGGATCTCCATCTCAGCAATTTTTTATTGAAATCCTGCCTTAATTTTCGTTCGTCATCAAGGCGCGACATCAGGCGCATAGTCGAACGATGGAACGGTTGTCGCAACACGGAGGACGGACGAAAAGACAAGCGAGATGGTATGTCATTTGACAGAAATCGCCTGAGAGCAACCAGGCGGGACCAGGTCCGAGACTACGCCAGACACCTGGCGCGCTCGCACGAGGACGAACACCAGTGGCAGGCCCGCACGAACCGGGCAAGCCTCTACGCCGCGGCCATCGCCACCGGGAATGTCCTCACCCCGGCCGAACAGACCCAGGCCACCATTGACAGGATGACCGCATATCGCAGGACGCGTGCCCCCGCTACCAAACTATACCTGTCCGTGACGGGTATAATCCATCGTCTGGACTTGCCCCGTGCTCCGGGGGCGTTACGCGGCTTCTACGTTCCGGTTGGACAGGTCCAGGAATCCCGAGGGGAATTTCCTTTCTTTCCCGCCCATCGCCTTTTTGCTGTTGGTATGTGATGCCGTTCGGCGTATAATCCGGCCACGCTCACCGGGGTGGTGGTTACATCCCGCAGTGATAAGCTTGCGCTGCAAAGAGCCCCTGACCGGGGCTCTTTATCGTTAGGGAAGACGGATACGGGCATACATCAATCTGCCGAGCGATAAGAAATAAAGGGCCGAGTGCCCTTTTTTATTGACTGGATTTACGGGTCGCGGACTTGCTAGCAATGGCCATCGACTATCGTCACCTGCAGGCACTCGCTGAGCCGGTTGTGGAAGGACTCGGGTGCGAGCTGTGGGGCGTCGAGTTCGGTTCCGGCTCGGGGCATGATCTGCTGCGTGTCTATATCGACCGCGCGGGGGGCGTATCACTGGACGAATGCGAACGGGTCAGCCGCCAGTTGGGCGCGGTCCTGGATTTGGAGGACCCGGTCGGTGGGCCCTATACCCTGGAGGTGTCTTCACCGGGGATGGATCGTCCACTGCTCGAGCCTTCGCATTTCGCCCGAAACGTGGGACAACCCATCACGGTAAAGACCCGGGAGAGGATCGGGGGAAGGAGGAATTTCAAAGGCGCGTTGAGTGCATTCGATGAGGATCGGCTGGTAATCGAATGCGAGGACGGACCGGTGACGATACCGTATCGCGAGGTCGAACGTGCAAGGCTGGTGCCGGATTATTCGGAGGATCTGTAGTCCACGCCCCGCGGTCGGAACGACTGCGCCGCCGTAGCGGTGAGGGACTGAGGCCGGAGGCAATCTCCGCACGCAGTTTCATGCCGGTGACGGAATGAGCCTCTAAGAGCCTGTCGGCTTTAGGAACCGCAACGATGGGGCATGGACTGAGAGCGAATTGTTATGAACAAAGAAATTCTGCTGGTTGTCGACGCCGTCTCGAATGAGAAAGGTGTCGACAATGAGATCATTTTCGAGGCGATCGAAGCGGCGTTGGCATCGGCCACCCGCAAGAAGCACGGTAGCGAAATCGATGTACGGGTGCAGATCGACAGAACATCGGGCGAGTACGAGACGTTCCGGCGCTGGCAAGTCATCGACGACGAGGACCCGGAATTCGAATCGACCGAGCGACAGATCCTGGTGAGTTACGCGCGCCGGGACCACCCCGAGATCGAGGTCGGGGAATACATCGAGGCACCGATCGAGTCGGTCGAATTCGGCCGGATCGCGGCACAGACCGCCAAGCAGGTCATCGTACAGAAGGTCCGCGAGGCCGAGCGGGCGCGAATCGCCGAAGAGTATCAGAACCGCATCGGCACGCTGGTCATGGGCGAGGTCAAGCGTGTCGAACGTTCCGGTATCTATATCGATCTCGGCGGAAACGTCGAGGGTTTCGTTCCCAGGGAGGAGATGCTGCCGAGGGAATCGGTCCGTTCGGGAGATCGGTTGCGGGCCTTCATGAAGGAGGTGCGCACAGAGACGCGCGGGCCGCAGTTGATTCTGACGCGGACCAGCGACCCGTTTCTCATCGAGCTGTTCAAGCTGGAAGTCCCGGAGGTCGGGCAGGGCCTGATCGAGATCGTCGCGGCGGCCCGAGATCCCGGACTGCGGGCCAAGATCGCGGTCAAGTCGAATGATCCCCGGCTCGACCCGGTGGGGGCATGCGTCGGCATGCGCGGTTCGCGCGTCCAGTCGGTCTCCAACGAGCTGTCGGGAGAGCGGATCGACATCGTGATGTGGGACGAGAACCCGGCACAGTATGTCATCAACGCGATGTCACCGGCGGATGTGAAATCCATCGTTATGGACGAGGAGGCCCGCAGCATGGACATCGCAGTGGAGGAGGAGAAGCTGTCCCAGGCGATCGGACGCGGCGGGCAGAACATCAAGCTCGCAAGCCAGCTGATCCAGTGGAAGCTGAACGTCATGAACGAGGCCGAGGCCGACGAGAAGAGCGACTCCGAGGCGCGGGAGCTTCAGGGCTTGTTCATGGAGCGCCTCGACGTGGACGAGGAGATCGCGGCGATCCTGGTTCAGGAAGGTTTCTCCAGTCTGGACGAGGTTGCCTACGTCCCGAGGACGGAACTGCTCGAGATCGAGGAGTTCGACGAGGGCGTCGTCGACGAATTGCGCGGACGCGCGCGAGACGCACTGCTGACGCAGGCGATCGCCTCAGAGGAGGTGCTGGACGAGGCCCAGCCCGCCCAGGATCTTCTGGAGATGGAGGGGATGGATTCGGAGCTCGCCTACAGGATGGCAGCCAAGGGAATCCTCACCATGGAGGATCTTGCAGAACAATCCGTGGACGAGGTAATGGAGATCGATGGGTTGGACAAGGAGCGCGCTTCGGACCTGATCATGAAGGCGCGCGCTCCCTGGTTTGAACAAGAGGAGCAGGGGTGACTGACGGTCGCCGGAGGCAGGGTAAATGACGGAAGTCACGATCAAGCAGTTTGCAAGCGACGTGGATACGTCCGTGGACAAGTTGCTGGAGCAGCTGAAGACCGCTGGCATGCAGTTTTCGAATGCTGACGAGATGATCAGCGAGAAACAGAAGGAAAAATTGCTCGAGCACCTGCGGGGTGCGCATGGCAAGGAACCCAGGGGGCAGCGCAGCGAGATCACGCTGAAGCGCCGGAGTACCGGACGATTGCGCATCGCCGGGGGGCAGGGGAGACAGACCAAGACCGTCGATGTAGAGGTGCGCAAGCGTAGGACCTACGTCAAGCGTGATGCGGTCAAGGAAGAGGAGGCCAAGAAGCTCCAGGAAAGGCAGGAAGAGACCCGCGCCGCCGCGGAGCAGGCCGCGCGAGATGAAGCCGAGCGCAAGGCCGCCGAAGCGTTGCGGCGAAAGGCCGAGGAGGCCCGCAAGGCAGACCTGGAACGCAAGGCCGAGGAAGAGGAAAAGCGCAAGAAGGAAGCCGAGGAGGTAGCCCGCCGAGCCGAGGAAGAGCGCAAGGCCAAGGAGGCGCAGAAGGCCAGACGCTCCAGGAAGACAACCCCGAAGGGGCAAGAAGGAGGGGGCGACGAGGCCCGCTCCGGACGAAAAGAGCAACTGCATGTCGCTAGTGACAAACGCGGCCGGCGCAAACCGAGGCGGAAGTCCGTTAAGGTGGTTGCCTCGGGCAAACACCGGTTCGAGAGGCCCACCGCGCCGGTCATCAAGGAAGTCGTCATTCCCGAGACCATCACCGTCGCCGAGCTTGCCCAGAAGATGGCGGTCAAGGCGCCTGAGGTGATCAAGGTCCTCATGGGGATGGGTGTCATGGCCACGATCAACCAGCCCATCGAACAGGATACTGCGATGCTGGTCGTGGACGAGATGGGGCACAAGGCCAAGCGGTACGAAGTCGAGGACATCGAGACCAAACTCTCCAGACAGGAACCCGCAGAGGGCGAGCTAGGACCCCGACCACCGATCGTCACCATCATGGGACACGTCGATCACGGCAAGACCTCGATCCTCGACTACATACGCCGCACACGGGTCGCGGACGGGGAAGCCGGCGGGATCACGCAGCACATCGGGGCCTACCACGTGGAGACCGACAAGGGGGTAGTCACGTTCCTGGATACACCGGGGCATGCCGCCTTCACGGCCATGCGCGCGCGCGGCGCCCAGGTCACCGATGTCGTCATTCTGGTGGTTGCGGCTGACGATGGCGTGATGCCGCAGACAAAGGAAGCGATCCAGCACGCAAAGGCCGCCGGGGTGGCGTTGGTGGTCGCCGTCAACAAGATCGACAAACCGGAAGCCGATCTCGATCGCGTAAAGAACGAGTTGGCCGCCCAACAGATCATTCCCGAGGACTGGGGTGGAGACTACATGTTCCTGCCCGTATCGGCCAAAACCGGGGAGGGGATCGACGAACTGCTGGATGCCTTGCTGCTGCAGGCCGAAATGCTGGAGCTAAGGGCCGGTGCAGATGGGCCGGCGCAGGGCGTGGTGATCGAGTCCAGTCTCGACAAGGGTCGGGGGCCGGTCGCAACCGTACTCGTGACCAGCGGTGTACTGCGGCCCGGCGACCTGATTCTCAGCGGGCAGGAATTCGGGCGCGTTCGGGCGTTGTTCGACGAGAACGGAAAACTGGTGAAGTCAGCTGGTCCTTCCACGCCGGTGGTCGTGCTCGGGCTATCGGGCGCGCCGAATTCCGGTGAAGAGGTGGTGGTGGTCGTCGACGACGAACGCAAGGCGCGGGAAGTCGCAGATTCGAGGAAGGAGAAACAGCGCGACTCGAAGCTGGCGAGACAGCAGGCCGCAAGGCTGGACAACCTGTTCTCTAACATGGCCGATGGTGAGGTCGCGCAGGTCAACATCATGATCAAGGCGGACGTCCAGGGCAGCGCCGAGGCGTTGAGGGACTCACTGGAGAAACTTTCCACCGACGAGGTTCGGGTAAAGATCGTGTCTGCGGGTGTCGGCGGGATCAATGAGTCGGATGTGACACTGGCCGAGGCATCCCGCGCGATCCTGATCGGGTTCAACGTGCGTGCGGACGCTTCGGCGCGGCGTGCGGTGGCGGATTCCGGGATCGACATGCGTTACTACAGTGTCATCTACGAGGTCATCGACGACGTCAAGTCGGCCATGCAGGGCCTGCTTTCGCCCGAGCTCCGCGAGGAGATCGTGGGCCTGGCGGAGGTCAAGGATGTTTTCAGATCCTCGCGCATGGGAGCGGTCGCGGGCTGCATAGTCGTGGAGGGCGCCGTCAAGCGGGGTAACCCGATCCGGGTACTGAGGGACAACGTGGTCATTTACGAGGGCGAGCTCGAATCCCTGCGCCGCTTCAAGGACGATGTCGACGAGGTTCGGGCGGGTACCGAATGCGGTATCGCGGTCAAGAACTACAACGACGTCAAGGTGGCTGACCATATCGAGGTGTTCGAGCGCATTGTCGTGGACCGGGTCCTGTAAGGCGATTGCCGGAAAATGGCATACCAGATCGCGCCGGGTGAGCTGCGAAGCAGTGAACGGCTTGGGCAGGAAGCCCAAGACCGGTGCACAAGCAAAGCAGGGACAGCGCCGCGCCGGGATCGTTCGTCATCAAGGCGCGACAACAGGCGCATAGTCGATCTATGTCACTGCTGTCGCAACACAGAGGACGGACGAAAAGACAAGAAAGATGTTGTGTCATTTGACAGAAAGCGCCTAAGGCGATTGCCGGAAAATGACGTACCAGATCGCGCCGGATTTTCGTTCGTCATCAAGGCGCGACAACAGGCGCATAGTCGATCTATGTCACTGCTGTCGCAACACAGAGGACGGACGAAAAGACAAGCAGGATGGTATGTCATTTGACAGAAATCGCCTAAGTTCCGTCAATGGGAGTGAAATCGGCGATGTGGCCACAAGGCTCTGTCCCAGTCAGGCCCGGGTCGATACGCCGTGCGGGTTTTGCCGCGTCCGGAGGGTAATATGCCGCGGGAATTTTCGAGGACATTACGTGTCGGTGAACAGATCCATCGCGAGCTTGCGAGGATTATCCGGGACAGCGTCAAGGATCCGAGGGTCAAGGGGGTTACCCTGATCGACGTCGAGGTATCCCGGGACCTGGCTCACGCCCGGGTGTACTACTCGATCCTCGGCGAGGAGAACGATCCGGCGGACATCCAGGCCGGCCTCGACAGCGCGGCGCCGTATCTGCGCAGGGAGATCGGAAAGACCATGAGGACGCGCGTGACCCCGGAGCTACGCTTCGTTTACGACCAATCCGAACTGCGCGCCAACCGGCTGGAGGCGTTGATCGCCTCGGAACTTCGCAGGCACTAGGCCTGCGGGCAGGGGAGGCCGGTTTGGCGGGGGGTCGAACGGGCGGAGCGCTTCTCAAACTCGGTAACGGGCGTGCCACGCACGGCAAAGGATATGGCAAGACACAGGAAGAATCTGAGGAACGTCCACGGCATTCTGGTGTTGGACAAGCCGGTGGGGATTTCCTCCAATGCAGCGCTTCAGGACGTCAAGCGACTTTTCCGGGCGAGGAAGGCCGGCCACACCGGCAGCCTGGATCCGATTGCCAGCGGACTGCTGCTCATCTGCTTTGGTGAGGCCACCAAGCTATCGGCGTTCCTCCTTGAGGCAGACAAGCGCTATCTGGCGGAATGCACGCTCGGTATCCGCACCACCACGGGCGATGTGGAAGGCGAGGTGATGCAACGGCGCGAGCCCGGCAACATCCCGGAATCGCGTATCCGTGATGTACTTTGCAGGTTTACCGGGGTCATCGAGCAGGTGCCCCCGATGTATTCGGCACTGAAGCACAAGGGCAAGCGCCTCTACGAGCTGGCGCGCGAGGGCCTGGAAGTCGAGCGGACACCCAGAGAGGTTCGAATACGGCTGCTGGACCTCGTTTCGTTTGACGGTGAAAGATTGACGCTGGATATCGAATGTTCCAAGGGAACGTACATCAGAACGCTTGCCGAAGACATCGGCGAGGCACTGGGTTGCGGTGCGCACGTCACGAGATTGCGACGCACGGGCCTGGGTCCGTACGCGGAGTCCGACATGGTCGGTATGGATCGTCTCCGGGAACTCGCCAATGAAGGGACGACGGCGCTTGACGAGTCCCTGCAGCCGCTCGATTCCGCGTTGTCGACCCATCCGGGGCTGGTGTTGAACAACGACCTGGCCTATTACGCGCGTACGGGGCAGCCGGTGCTGGTTCCCGGCGCACCGGTGGATGACCTGGTACGGCTTTACGACGAGCACAATGTGTTTCTCGGGATCGGCAGGATACTCGACGACGGTCGCGTAGCACCGAAGCGGCTCGTATTCATTGACTAACATTTCGTCGGTCGGAGACACATGTTAAAATTCGCCGATTGTTCTTCCGCTAAGTTCAGGAGTCAGGAATGTCACTTGATTCGGCCGCAAAGGGTCAGGTAATTGAGAAGTATCAACGGGCCGGTAACGATACCGGTTCGCCCGAGGTTCAGGTTGCCCTGCTGTCGGCACGGATCACCGAGTTGACACGGCACTTCAGTACGCACAAACACGATCACCATTCAAGGCATGGGTTGCTGAAGATGGTCAACGCGCGAAGGAAACTACTCGACTATCTGAAGCAAAAGGACCAGGGCCGCTATCAGGAACTGATCGCGTCACTCGGCCTGCGTCGCTAGACGTACTCTTCAACTGGCTTTCATTCAACAGGAATTAGACGTGGAACCCGTAAAGAAAAGTTTCAAGTACGGTGACCACACCGTGACGCTGGAGACCGGGGAAATCGCCCGGCAGTCGAGCGGTGCGGTGATGGTGAACATGGCGGAAACCGTAGTGCTGGTCACGGCGGTCGGTTCAAAGGACGCGATCGAGGGCCGGGACTTCTTCCCGATGACCGTGGACTACCAGGAGCGGACCTACGCAGCGGGCCGCGTTCCCGGCGGGTTCTTTCGACGCGAGGGGCGTCCCAGCGAAAAGGAAATCCTCACCTGTCGTCTGATCGACAGGCCCCTGAGACCACTGTTCCCGAAGGGTTTCACCAACGAGGTCCAGATCGTCGCTACGGTGCTTTCCCTCAACAACGAGATCGACGCGGACGTACCGTCCATCCTCGGCGCATCCGCGGCGCTGGCGCTCTCCGGGTTGCCGTTCGCGGGGCCTGTCGGGGCCGCGCGGGTTGGATATATCGGTGGAGACTATGTTCTCAGCCCGACCGCGACCCAACTAATGGAATCGAAACTGGACCTGGTCGTGGCGGGCACCGAGAGTGCGGTTCTGATGGTGGAGTCCGAGGCAAGCGAGCTGAGTGAGGAGGCCATGCTCGGCGCGGTGATGTACGGGCACGAGCAGATGCAGACCGCGATCGGCGCCATCCGGGAGCTTGCCGCCGAAGCAGGCAAGTCGGCCTGGAACTGGACCCCTGCCGAACGCGATGAATCACTGAAGGCGGCTGTGGATGCGGCCTGTGCCGACGATCTGGGCGCGGCCTATCGGATCGCCGACAAGCTCGAGCGTCAGGAGCGTGTCTCGGAGGTCCGCGCCAGTGCCATTGAAAAGCTGGTTTCGGACGGTGGCGCCGGGGAGAAAGACGTGCGTGAGGTCTTCTCGTCCGTGGAGAAGGACATTGTCAGAGGACGTATCCTGAACGGGGAGCCCCGTATCGACGGACGCGATAGCGTGACCGTCCGTCCGATCACCATTCGTACCGGCGTACTGTCGAGGACCCATGGTTCGGTCCTGTTTACGCGTGGTGAAACACAGGCCCTGGTGGTGACGACCCTGGGAACCGACCGGGATGCACAGATCATCGACGCGCTGGAAGGCGAACGCCGTGAGCCCTTCATGCTTCACTACAATTTCCCCCCCTATTGCGTCGGCGAGACCGGACGCGTGGGATCACCCAAACGACGCGAGATCGGCCACGGCCGCCTGGCCAAGCGTGGTGTCGCCGCTGTCATGCCGTCAAGCGAGACCTTTCCCTACGTGATCCGCGTGGTGTCCGAGATCACGGAATCGAACGGCTCCAGCTCGATGGCCTCTGTCTGCGGAACGAGCCTCTCGCTGATGGACGCTGGCGTCCCCATCAAGGCCCCGGTGGCTGGTATCGCGATGGGCCTGATCAAGGAAGGCGACCGATATGCCGTGCTCACCGATATCATGGGCGACGAGGACCATTTGGGCGACATGGATTTCAAGGTTGCAGGGACATCCGACGGCATCACGGCGCTGCAGATGGACATCAAGATCGACGGAATCACCCGGGAAATCATGGAGGGAGCCTTGGCTCAGGCGCGTGATGCCCGCATGCATATCCTCGAGCGCATGAACAGTGCCATTTCGGCGCCGCGCGAGGAAATGTCCGAGTATGCGCCCCGCTATATCACCATGAAGATCCATCCGGACAAGATCCGGGACGTCATCGGCAAGGGCGGGGTGACGATACGCTCCATTACCGAGGAAACGGGTGCGACGATCGATATCGAAGACAGCGGTTACGTGAAGATCGCCTCGGTCGACAAGGGCGCCGGAGAGGAGGCCAGAAAGCGCATCGAGCAGATCACGGCGGATGTCGAGGTCGGGAGTACTTATGACGGCCGGGTCGTGAAGATCATGGATTTCGGCGCGTTTGTGACCATCCTGCCCGGCAAGGACGGGCTGGTGCACATCTCGCAGATCTCCGACGAGCGCGTGGCCAATGTCTCGGACAAGCTTTCCGAAGGGGACGTGGTCAAGGTGAAGGTGCTCGAGGTGGACAAGCAGGGGCGAATCCGCCTCAGCATGAAGGCAGTTGGCCAGAACTGAGCGTAGTCACATCGGATAGCCGAATAGGAAGGGGCCTCTTGGCCCCTTTTTTTGATTTGGTCAGGCGATTGCCGGAAGATGGCATACCAGATTGCGCCGGGTGAGCTGCGAAGCAGTGAACGGCTTGGGCAGGAAGCCCAAGACCGGTGCCCAAGCAAAGCAGGGACAGCGCCGCGCCGGGATCGTTCGCCATCAAGGCGCGACAACAGGCGCAAAGCCCGGCATACCCGTTTTTCTCAGGGTGCTGCGCTTTAGCTTTCGCAGCAGGTACCCCCCCGTTGCGCAGCCACCATGCCGGGGTGAAGTCGCTTTTGCGAATCACGTCGGTTCTCCGTACGGCTTCAGGTCATGCCCCAGGATCTTGCTCTCGCATCGAGGAAGGTCTTGCGCGCGCCAATATGCCAGCGCCCAGCGCCAGATCTCGCTGACCGGCGCACCAATCAGTGACTCAGGCGGCGCCTGATCGAGAAACTTCAGCGCTTCGAGCAATGGCGGCCCCGGATTGTCGAGTGGCAGGGCCTGCGCGCCGGTCTGTTTGCTGAGCTTTCCGCCCTGGGTATTTGCCACGACCGGGACGTGGAGATACCGGGGCGTTTGCAGGCCCAGCAGGTGTTGGAGATGGATCTGGCGGGGTGTGGAGGAAAGAAGGTCCGATCCACGAACCACGTCGGTCACGCCCTGCCAGGCATCGTCCACCACCACCGCGAGCTGGTAGGCGTAGTAGCCGTCTCTGCGGCGCACGATGAAGTCGCCGACCTCGGATTCCAGCTCCTGCTCCACCAGACCCAGATTGAGATCCTTAAAGCGTATCGGCTTGTTGTTTGTCCGGATCCGAACGGCGAACTCGTCAAGATCGGAAGCGGTCCCGGAGCGGCAGGTCCCCGGATAGATCGGACCGTGCGTGCCGGCTGTCGCGGTCTCGATGAGACTCCTTCGGGAACAGCCGCAGCGATAGGTGAGATCGCGGGATTCCAGGACCTCCAGCGCTGCGCCGTAGGCACGGGCCCGGCGGCTCTGCAACACGACCGCTCCGTCCCATTCAAGGCCATAGGCCTCCAGGGCCTCGAGGATCATGCCGGTTGCACCCGGGACCTCCCGCGGCGGGTCGAGGTCTTCGATCCTGAGAAGCCAGCGACCGTTTCGCGATCGCGCCTCCAGGTAGCTGGCTACCGCCGTGACGAGGGATCCGAAATGTAGCGGTCCGGTCGGTGAGGGGGCAAACCGCCCGACGTACCGGGAAGTCGTCGTTTCCATCCGGGACGGTTTCCGGGGACGTGGTTCGAAGACCCACTGTAAATTGCGGCCCCTTCGGGCAGACGCCGGTCTCTTCAGGCCCTGGTCTGCTTTTCCTTGACTTCCTCGAGCGTCTTGCAATCGATGCAGAGCGTCGCGGTGGGCCTGGCCTCTAGCCGTCGGATGCCGATATCGACACCGCAGGCCTCACAATAACCGTACTCGTCATTGTCGATCAGGACGAGAGATTCGTCGATCTTCTTGATCAGCTTTCGTTCCCGGTCCCTGGCCCGGAGTTCGAGGGCGAATTCCTCTTCCTGGGTGGCTCGGTCAGCCGGGTCCGCGAAATTGGATGCATCGCTCTTCATGTGGTCGACGGTCCGGTCCACTTCCTCCATCAGCTGCTTTTTCCAGGTTGTCAGGATGTTGCGAAAGTGGTCCTTCTGAGCGTCGCCCATGTACGGCTCGTCCTTCTTGATCTTGTACGGCTCGACACTGGGCACTGTCTGCACAGGGGCCTTGTTGCTCCGTTCTTCTGATGGTGGCACTAGGATTACTCCTATACAATATATTAAGTAGTTACCGCGTTAAGGCGATTGCCGGAAAATGACATACCAGAGCGCGCCGGATTTTCGTTCGTCATCAAGACGCGACAACAGGCGCATAGTCGAACTATGCAACGGTTGTTGCAACACAGAGGACGGACGACAAAGACAAGCAGGATGGTATGTCAATTGACAGAAATCGCCTAAGATCAGTAATTATAGAAATTCTCGCCGAACCGGTCATACACCTTGTCTCCCCGACCGGACTGCAGCGCTGGAAAAGCGGAAAAAATAAAAGCGCCCTTAATATCAGGTCTCGGTAGCCGGTGCAAGCGCGTGAGCAGAAACATGATGCGGCCGCATGAACAGCCGGTACAGCAGGGGAATGACGAACAGTGTCAAACAGGTCGAAACGACCAGGCCCCAGACGATCGCCGTGGCGACAGGGCCCCACAACAGGGAATGCCCACCCAGGCCGGTCGCGAGTGAAAACAGGCCCGCAATGGTCGTCAGCGAGGTGATCAGGATCGGAATGACGCGTCGTCGCGCGGCATAGAGCGTGGCGTGCAGCACGGACATCCCTGCCGCCAACCGGGCATTGGCTGCGGAGATCAGCACGATCGCCGCATTGACGGAGATACCGGCGAGCGCGACGACGCCGTACATGGTGAAAAGGCTCAGCGGATTGCCGGTGATGAACAACCCGGCGACAACGCCCGTGAAGGCCATCGGCACCGTGACCAGTATCATCAGGGGCTGGAAATAACTGCGGAACTGGGTCCCGAGGATCGCATACATCAGCCCGATCCCGAACAGGAAAAGGCTGAAGATGGCGTCCATGCTTTCCTGGATATCGTCGAGTTCCCCGGAGAAATCCAGACTGATATTGGGGTATCGGTCGCTCACCGCCTCCCAGGACTCGAGAATCGTGTTGTTCGCCGCAACCGTGTCGATGCGCTGCTTGTCGATGTCCGCCTCGACGGTGATTGCCCGCCGAAAATTGTAGTGCCGGATATTGATGAGGCCGAGTTTCAGGTTCGAGTCCATCAGCGCACGCAGCGGGATCTGCCGGCCATCCGTGGTCGGCAACGTGACGAACAGCAATTCGGTGATGTCGTCGATATCCCGTGGACGGGCGCGCAGACGCACCTCGAGTTCTTCGCCCTGATCCTGCATGCTGGCAACCACCTCGCCGTCGACCAGCATACGCACGGCGCGCGCGATCTCCAGGGGATCGACTCCGGCCCTGCGCGCGGCGTCGTGATTGATCTTCATCACGAGCTCCATCTGCCCCGGGCTGTCGTCGTCGCTGATGTCGCGGATGGCATCATTACCGCGCATGATGTCCTGAAGCGCTCCGGCGGCCTTGCGTATCGTCTCGATCTGGTCCCCGCGGACCTTGATGTTGATGGGTTTGGACGTCGGCGGGCCGCCGGCGAGCCGGAGAAAACTCAACTTGGTCGGGCCCGGCGTCGTCGAGACGTCTGAGCGCATGGACTCGATCATCTCATCGACGCTGCGAAGTCCCTCGGCACGCGGATTCAATGCCACCAGGATCTGACCGAGATGCTTGCCCTGGCGGGGCGCGGTCTCCGTGAACATCTCTCCGGCGTAGCTCACGATGGAGCGGGCTTCGTCGGGACGGACGTGTGTACGTACCCGCGCCTCGACCTCCAGGGTCTTGGCCAGGGTCTCCTCGAGCGGTGTGCCGGCGGACATTTCGACATTGACGTAGAACAGGCGCACAGGATCGGAGGCGAAGAACTCCATCCGGATCTGGCCGCTGAACACTGCCGCGAGCGCCAGCACGAACAGCATCGCGATGCTGGCGAGGGTAGTCTTCGGATACCGCAGGACCTTGACGAGAAAGCGGGTGTACTTGACGCGAATGAAGTGCAGGAACCGAAGGCGGCGGCTGTGGATGCGGGACGGCCGGGCGAAGGAGACGTTCGCCGCGATGATGTGGGAAGGCAGCATCCAGTACGCCTCGACGAGGCTGATCGAAAGCGCCGAGGACACCACCAGGGGAATGATCAGCATGTACTTTCCGAGTATGCCCGGTAGTAGCATCAGCGGGACAAACGCCGCGATGGTGGTGAGGACGGCAGTGGTCACCGGCGCGATCACCTCGCGCAGGGATTCCAGCGAGGCGCGCATCGCATCCTGCCCGGCCTGCAGGCGGTAGAAGATGCCTTCGACCACGACGACGGCATCGTCCACGAGCATGCCGAGGCTGATGACGACGCCGAGCAGGACAGTGACGTTCAGTGTCTGGTCGATGCCCGCGAGAAACCAGAAGGTCGCCGCCAGGATGAAGGGGATACCGACAGAGGTGAGTATGGCGATCCGGCTGCCGAGAAACACCCAGGTGACGAACAGCACCAGGAACAGACCGAGCAGTGCGTTTCGCTGCATGATGTTCAGGGCGTTGCGGGTGATCTCTGTCTGATCGTCGGCCAGTACCAGGGTCACGCCGGTCTTGGCGCGCAGGCGGTTGCGCTCCTCGACGTAGGCGTTGATGCGCTCCACGAGCTCGAGGGTGTTGGCGCTGCCTTTCTTCGTCACGGCAAGCATGATGGCCGGGCGGCCTTCGTGGCTGATCAGGTGCTCTGGCTTCTCGCGCCCGCGGACGACGTCGGCAACGCTTTCGAGCGGGATCTCGCCGGCCGGCGTGGAGACGGGAAGCCGGGCCAGATACCCCGGGTCACTGTCGGTCCCGACCAGCCGAACGAGCCAGTCCTGGTCACCCACGGAGACTGAGCCACCGGAGATGTCGCGAAAGTAGGCTGCGACGGAGTCGGCGAGACGTACGGGGCTGATGCCGAGTCCTTCAAGGCGTTCGGGATAAAAGAGAATCTGCAGTTCCGGTTCCGCCAGTGCGGTGTCCATCACCCGGTCCACACCCTTCATCCGTTCGATGTCCTTCTTGACGAGTTCCGCCTGACGCCGAAGGTTCTCGTCATTGGCAGGACCGGTCACCAGTACGGTGGCGGACGGGAAGGCGTTCGAGGATGTGATCTCGAAGATAAAGGGATCCTCGGCCTCTTCCGGCAGTTCGTCCTCCTTGTTCTGGATTTCGCGGCGCAGGTCGGTGATCCGCTTGTTAAATGTCGTCTCGTCGATGTCGTCGTTGAATCGGACCAGGATGTTGGACACGCTGGCGTGGCTGTTGCTGGAAACGAACTTGATATCGGAGACAGTCCGAATAGCGTCCTCGAGGATATCGGTGACCCGTTTCTCCATGTCCTCGGCGGAGGCGCCGGGCATGACGGTGGTGATGTCGATCCAGTTGAAGTTGATCGTGGGGTCCTGTTCGCGCGGTAGCTGCTTGTAGGAGAGGAATCCCATGAGCAGCACGAGCACGAACACCAGATTGGCCAGTACGTGATTCGCGTAAAGTCGACGAAGGAAGATGTCCATGCGGGTCGGGCCTCTGAACGCGACGACACGTCCGGGTTCAGTTGGTGACGACGAGCGCGTCGCCGTCCTGTACTCCGAAGCGTCCATCGACGATGATCATCGTCGACGACGGTAGATCCACGGGAACGGGCCGGCCCTCCAGCGCCCCCGGGACGGGGAGGAAGCGGGCGTGGGAGTCGTTGGAGACCATGAGCCCGAGCTGATTGTCCCGTCTGACGATCAGGCTGGCCGGCACGTGGGGTATGGGCTCCGCCCAGACCAGTCTGCCGGGTGTCCCGGGCAGGGCCGGTTCGTCGCTGAACAGCAGGCGGACCTCGCGATTGCGCGCCAGGGTGTCCACGGCGGGCGTGACCGCACGAAGACGAAGTGGGAACGTTTTGTCTTCGGCCTCGAACCAGAGTTCGGTCGCGGCCTGCAGGCTTCCGACCCGTTGTACAGGCACCTGCGCGGAGACCTCGAGCGATGCGCTGTCGAGCATGCGTACCACGTTTGCCCCCATCTCCGCCCTGGCCCCGACGCCCACCATCCTATCCAGGATCACACCGTCGAACGGCGCGGTGATCCGACATCGGGACACGTCCAGCGCCGCTCGTTCAACCGAAGCCTGGGCCGCGGCCAGTGAGGCCCGCGCGGTTTCGACGTCCGTTTCGCGCTGATTGAGGGTCTCCATCGACAGGTTCTTCTGTTGGGCGAGCTTGCGGGCCCGTTCCAGTTGTTTCTTTGCCAGGTTGAGCCTGGCGGAGTCCCCCGTCAGTGCGGCCTCAGCGCGACGCGCTTCAAGCAAATAGTCCGCACAATCCAGTTCCACGAGCATGTCCCCGCGCTCGACGGTGTCGCCCACCAGAACGGGGATATCCGCCACCCGGGCAGTGATCTCGGCGCTGATCAGGCTCTCGTTGAGACTCACCGCGGTGGCGGGCGCCGAGTACCTTGGTTGGTAGACGAGTTCTTCGAGCGGTCTTGTTATGACGTGATGCGGGCCCGCTTCGGTGTCCGCGGCGGCCGTGACCGGTCCGCTGAAAGCAAGCGCCGAGACAAGCAACGTCGTACAAAGCAGGAGTCCACCGGACGCGATGACTCGATCAGACAGGTACAATCGCGCGGTCATTTCGATTTTTGCGGTCCACGTCAGGTCGGCCATGCTTGCAGGTCTGATCCGCATTGCCCCTGAGCGGCAGTTGCGGACAGGAACGGGCGCCGGAAAAGCTGGACTGAAAATGGTTATGTAATTTGTCAATGAACGAACTTAACACATTGATATTTGATGTAGATGGTACGCTGTCTGAAACCGAACGCGATGGCCACCGGGTTGCTTTCAACCAGGCGTTCCAGGCGATCGGTCTGGACTGGCACTGGAATGTCGCCGACTACGGACAGCTCCTGGCCGTATCCGGTGGAAAGGAGCGAATCCATCATTATATCCAATCCCACGAGTCGGAGATGCCGGCTGTTTCCGATCGGGAGGCCTTTGTTCAGGACATCCATGCGCTGAAGACCCAACGGTATATCGCGTTGCTTAAGGCCGGCGAAATCGGTTTGAGGCCCGGAATTGAGCGGGTATTGCGCGAGGCGAGGCAGGCGGGAGTCAGGCTTGCGATTGCGACTACGACGACGGCCGAGAACGTTCGGGTCCTGCTCGAGTGCAACCTGGGACCCGACTCGCCGGAGTGGTTCGACGAGATCGGCGCCGGGGACGTCGTCGATCGAAAAAAGCCCGCGCCGGACATCTACCGGTATGTCTGTGCCCGACTCGGTGTCGAACCGCGCGGGTGCCTCGCCATCGAGGATTCACGCAACGGGCTGCGCTCGGCCCGCGCGGCGGGCCTGCCCGTTCTGGTAACGCCCGGTTGCTATACCCGGGGTGAGGATTTCACCGGTGCGCTCGCCGTGGTCGACGGGTTTGGGACGCCCGACGCGGCATCCACTGTCCTGAGCGGCCCACCGCTTCGCGGACCGGTTGTCGACCTTGCGTTCCTGCGCGAACTGCGGGCCTCGGCCCGTGCCCGAATAACCTTTGCGCCGCCTAGTCGTCCGTCACCGCCTGCCAGCCGGTGACCCGTGCGTCGAGAAGTTCCCGGGCCAGTCGGATGGTCACGTCCTCACTGTCGCCGAAATCGTTGTGCGTGCGAACGATGCTCCCGTCGCCGGCGGTCACGATCGCATAACCGCGCTCCAGGGTTTCCATCGGCCCCACGGCAATCAGTGTCCGTCGCTTGCGCTTCAGATCCGCGGCGACGCCCTCGAGAAAGCGCCTCATTGCCGCATGCAAACGCTGCTCGAGCCCCGGTAGCACCCCACTCGCCAGGCCCAAACGGTGTACCGGGGAAACGGTAGCGAGCTGTGCGCGCAGGCGGGCGAGTGCATCGGAGCGGTTGCGAAGCGAATGACCGATGGCCAGGACCAGGCGTCTTTCCAGGTCGTCCAGCCGCAAGCCATGTTGTTGCAGGCGCGCCTCGGGGTGTTCGCGCCCGAGCCGGCCCTCGAGCTGACGCAACGCGAGGCGATGCCGCTCCAGCCAGGATATGCTGATGGTGCGCAGCCGGGTCCTCAGCTGCGCAATTCGCTGCAACAACTCGGACGTATCGGGACTCACCATTTCGGCTGCCGCCGAAGGCGTCGGCGCTCGCCGGTCGGCGACGAGATCTGCAATGGTGAAATCGATCTCGTGGCCCACCGCGCTGATGACAGGCACGGTGCAATCATGGATTGCCTGTGCGACGACCTCCTCGTTGAACGGCCAGAGGTCCTCCAGGGATCCTCCACCCCGGGTGAGAATGATGACATCGCATTCGCCGTGGTCTTCCGCCGCACGAAGTGCCGCAACAATACCTGGTGCGGCGGCCGCGCCCTGCACGGGTGTGGGGAAAACGATAACCGGCATGGCGGGGTAGCGACGGTACAGTACGCTGAGTACGTCCCGCACCGCCGCACCACTGGTGGAGGTGACCACACCGACACAGCACGGAAAGGTCGGCGGGGCACGCTTGCGCGCCTGATCGAACAGCCCCGCCGCGGCCAGTTTGCGTTTCAGCGCCTCGAAGCGCCTGTGCAGCTCGCCGCTGCCCAGCGGCTCCATGTGTTCGACACTGAGTTGATACTCTCCGCGGTTTTCGTACAAGCTGACCCTGGCGCGCAGCAGCACGTGCAGACCGTCCTCGGGCTCGAATTCCAGCAACACATTGCGGCTGCGGAACATCGCGCATCGCACCTGTGCCAGCTCATCCTTAAGGGTGAAGTAAAGGTGGCCGGAACGCGCTCGGACGCAGTTGGAGATCTCTCCCTCGACCCACAGCAGCGGAAATTCCCCGAGAAGCAGCTCGCGAACTTCCCGGTTCAGGCGGCTGACGGAGTAGACGTCGGCGTCTCGGTTCATGTCAGGAGACATCATGCAGAGAAAAAAGCCAGGGTGCGCACAGAACAAAGCCGGGGTGGCCCCGGCTTGCTTGCCATTCAAACTCCCGGCGTACCGGGTTGAATCGGGCGGGATTCAGAAGCGCGGACCGGCGTCCTTCTGTCCCTTGCCCTGCGCGTAGCCGTTTTCTCCCTGCTTCATCGCTTTGTTGGCCAGCTTGGTTGCGGCCGCGTAGTCACCCTTGGCAGCGGCTTCTTCGGCCTGGGAGATCAATTCGCCCGTATCGCGCCATTCGCTATCGACGGAGGCTGCCTTCTTCTCAGCTTCCATTGCCGCCTTGATGGCCTTTTCGTAGTCCGACTTGCCTGCGGATCCGGATGCGGCCATGGCGGTGGCGCCGGAGGCGCTCGAAGCGGGTTTGTCCTTCGAGGCGCAGGTTGCGGAAGCGACGGCCATCAGTACGATGGCCGCAATGGTGAGTTTGGATGTCATATTCTCCTCCAGAGGTGCAAATGGGGCCGCTTGTTTTCAGCTGCCTCGTGTACCAGGGGCGTATAGATACCCGTTTACCATCCCAAGGTCAAACCCTATAATGACCGGTCATTTCAAAGCCGGCACCGCCTACCGATGCGTATTAACCAGGAAGCCCTGACATTCGACGACGTCCTGCTGGTCCCGTCCCACTCGCAGGGGCTACCCCGGGACGCTCAGCTCGGCACACGAGTTACGCGCAACATCGACCTGAACCTCCCGCTGATGTCGGCGGCCATGGACACGGTCACCGAAGCGCGCCTGGCCATCGCGATGGCCCAGGAAGGCGGGATCGGCGTCGTCCACAAGAACCTGACTCCAACCGAGCAGGCGCACGAAGTCCATCAGGTGAAGAACTACGAAACCGGTGTCATCACCGAGCCGATCACGGTGAGTCCCGACATCAGTATCCGCGAGGTGCTGGAGATCACACGTTCGAAAAAGATCTCCGGTGTGCCGGTGGTGCTGGGCGAGGACCTGGTCGGGATCGTCACCGCCCGCGACCTGCGTTTCGAGACCCGGATGGACGATCCGGTCTCCAAGGTGATGACACCGAAGGAGAAGCTGGTAACCGTGCGGGAGGGCGCCGGGCGTGACGAGGTGCGCCATCTGCTCCACGAGCATCGGATCGAAAAGGTGCTGGTGGTCAACGACCAGTTTCATCTGCGTGGCATGATTACGGTCAAGGACATACAGAAGTCGACGGACTTCCCCTTCGCCTGCAAGGACGATCGGGGCCGGTTGCGCGTCGGGGCGGCCGTCGGGGCGGGTGTCGGGACCGAGGAACGTGTTGAGGCCCTGGTGGCTGCGGGGGTCGACGTGCTGGTGGTCGATACCGCACATGGTCATTCACAGGGCGTGCTTGACCGGGTCGCCTGGGTCAAGCGAACCTACCCGGACGTCGAGGTGATCGGCGGCAATATCGCCACGGCAGATGCGGCGCAGGCACTGCGTGACGCCGGCGCTGATGCGGTCAAGGTCGGGATCGGGCCGGGTTCGATCTGCACCACCCGCATCGTCGCGGGGGTCGGGGTGCCACAGATCACGGCGATAGCCGATGTGACCGACGCGCTGCAGGGATCGGGGGTGCCCGTCATCGCAGATGGCGGTATCCGTTTCTCGGGCGATCTCGCCAAGGCGATCGCCGCCGGCGCCAACGTCGTCATGATCGGCAGCCTGTTTGCCGGAACGCGCGAGGCCCCGGGCAAGGTCGAACTCTTTCAGGGGCGCTCCTACAAGGCCTATCGCGGTATGGGTTCGCTGGGCGCGATGCAGCAGGGTTCCTCGGACCGCTACTTTCAGGAGGGCGCGGACGACGCCCGCAAGCTGGTTCCGGAGGGCATCGAGGGCAGGGTTCCCTATAAGGGGTCGTTGACCGCGATCATCCATCAACTGATGGGCGGATTGCGATCCAGTATGGGTTATGTCGGCTGCGCGACAATCGACGAGATGCGCACCCGCCCGCAATTCGTGCGCGTTTCGGGGGCCGGCATGCGTGAGAGTCACGTCCACGATGTCACCATCACCAAGGAAGCGCCGAACTATCGCATCGATTGATCCCGCCGGTTCCGGTGAACCGGCATCGCTGCGATGCGTTTCTCGTCCCGCTCGAAACGCGCTGCACGCACCTGCCGCGACCCGCTGAGAACGCGTTTCCAGTGAATCCTCCCACCCGGTGACACCCTACCGTGCAGAACATTCACGCCGACAAGATCCTGATCATCGACTTTGGTTCCCAGTACACCCAGCTCATCGCCAGGCGCGTAAGGGAAGCCGGGGTCTACAGCGAGATCCATCCCTGGGACATGGAGACCGACGCCATCGAGGCGTTCGGCGCGCGCGGTATCGTTCTCTCGGGCGGACCCGAGTCGGTCATGGAGGGTGCGCCCCCCGAGGCGCACCCGATCCTGTTCGACCTGGGCGTGCCGGTGCTGGGCATCTGCTACGGCATGCAGACCATGGCCAGTCAGCTCGGCGGCCGGGTGGAAACCTCCGACAAGCGCGAGTTCGGTTACGCAAAGGTCGCGGCGCATGCCCATACCCGCCTGCTCAGCGATATCGAGGACGAGACCTCGAGTGAAGGCATCGGTCTGCTGGATGTCTGGATGTCACACGGCGACCGTGTCTGCGCGCTGCCGCCGGGATTCACCGTGATGGCGGTCACCGGCAACTCCCCGATCGCCGGGATGGCGGATGACAGTCGCGGGTTCTACGGAGTCCAGTTCCATCCCGAGGTGACACACACCCGCCAGGGGCAGCGGATCATCAATCGTTTCGTACACGAGATCTGCGGATGCGCCGGCCTGTGGACGCCCGGAAACATCATCGAGGACAGCATTCAACGCATCCGCGAGCAGGTGGGGGACGAGGAGGTCGTACTCGGCCTGTCGGGCGGAGTGGATTCTTCCGTGGTCGCTGCCCTGCTTCACAGGGCGATCGGTGCTCGGCTCATCTGCGTCTTCGTGGACAACGGGTTGCTGCGTCTGCACGAGGGGGATCAGGTAATGGCGACCTTCGCGCAGCATATGGGCGTGAACGTCGTGCGCGCCGACGCCGAGCAGCGGTTCCTGCAGGCGCTGGACGGCGTCGAGGATCCCGAACGGAAGCGCAAGATTATCGGCAACACCTTCGTCGAGATCTTCGAGGAGGAGGCACGCAAGCTCACAAATGCCCGCTGGCTGGCACAGGGGACGATCTACCCGGACGTCATCGAGTCCGCCGGGGCCAGGACCGGAAAGGCACAACTGATCAAGTCGCATCACAACGTCGCCGGGTTGCCGGAGGACATGGCCCTGAAACTGCTCGAACCCCTGAGGGAACTGTTCAAGGACGAAGTCAGACGCATCGGTGTCGAACTGGGTCTGCCGTCGGAGATGGTGTACCGGCATCCCTTTCCCGGGCCTGGGCTCGGGGTGCGGATACTCGGTGCGGTACGCAAGGCGTACGCGGACCTGTTGCGCCAGGCAGACGACATCTTCATCTCGGAACTCCGCGCCCACGACCTCTATGACAAGGTCTCCCAGGCCTTCGTGGTGTTCATCCCGGTCAAGTCGGTCGGCGTGATGGGTGACGGACGGCGCTACGACTTTGTGGTGGCCCTGCGTGCCGTGGAGACCATCGATTTCATGACCGCCCGCTGGGCACACCTGCCGTACGAGTTTCTCGAGACCGTCTCGCGGCGCATCATCAACGAGATCGATGGAATCTCCCGCGTCGCCTACGACATCTCGGGTAAGCCGCCGGCGACCATCGAGTGGGAGTGACTGGAATCACCAGGCAATGTCTGGCACTGGCTAGCATCTACGTCTATAAGAGTTCGTGGGCAGCATGTCCCACTTGTCAGCGGGATGCGCCACCGCTTTGGAGTTTCTAGGAGCCTGTCGGACTTATCGCGTAACCCATTGTTTTGGCGGCACTTTATCACGCACACGAATTGCCCTAAATTAGAGCTAAATCAATCAGTTAGCCGTCAAAGTCCGACAGGCTGCTAGGCTGCAATTGACCATTCGATGTTGCTTAATTCTTCTATACCTTCTTTACACCAAGTCATCTATATCTACTTCCAGGACGTTGGCAATAGCCTTGTAGGCATCAATTCGTCCTTCTCTTTTGCCGGTCTCTATCTGTGCGATATACGCCTGTGATAGTCCTGCAGCCTCAGCCAGGGCGACCTGGGACATGCCTCGGTACTCACGCCATACCTTCACCGCGTTCACATTGGCCAGCAGTGAATCTGCGATATCAGACGGCACCAGTTCATCCTCACCTGCCGCCAGTGCGGCCTCGGCCTTATCAAAGGCAGCCACATCGTCCAGCATTTCGACTTTTTCGATTAACGCCCGATAGTCGGCAATTGGCACCACTGCATACACAGGTATGCCATCGTTCTCAATGATCTGTACGCTCATTTGTAGATACCTCCACGAGGGCCAACATCCAACACAATAACTGTTACCTGCTCGCCTTCAAACTTGTAAACGCCACGATACCCGCCAATCCGCAGCCGGTAACCTTCGCGACCAGCCAGTTTTTTGACATCCCATTGGCCACGGTTATCAGCGATTTCTTGAAATGCAGTACGGAACTGGTCAACTAAGTTCGCGGGCAGTTTCCGAAGCCCCTTAATCGCTTTCCTGCTGTACTGCACTGTGCTCATGGGTAATATATAGCAAAATGCTATATTCGTGTCAATCTAAGTTATTGCTAACAGCTAGCTATAGTGTCTTGCGGCTCGGCAAAATTCTAATCTTCTCTTTCCGGACCTTATATTCCGCACCCATCCGGCACGAATATTTCGAATTATTCCGCCCCCGCTAGCCGGCACGAGGAACGTGGGTAAAACAGCTATCGGGCACGTGTAAGGCTCTTAGGAACGCCTTCTGGGTGGGTGATAGTGGGTGTG
>JAJDOJ010000095.1 GCA_022340215.1 Gammaproteobacteria bacterium | reverse complement strand
CTCCAGCCGAATCCATAGCTCTAGCCAACGCTTCTATTATGAAGATGCTGAAAGGCGGCAAACGACCCAGTACAGACCTCCGAGCTTGACCTCTCGAGCGTCCACTGTGTCCCACTTACGAACTGCGAACCGGGCAACGGCTGCCCGCGGTTTCGGGCAATTCCCACCACAGGCGCCGCGCGGACCGACGTCTGCAGTGGGGTAGAGAATCGACAATCACTACGTGCATGAATTACGTATACTTTCCCGGAAATTCAGCTATCCTCGGCTCGACGTGCAATCACGCCTGAAACGAAAACCCGAACAGACGCGGTATCTCCACCTCAATAAGGCAATAGGCCGCCGCGAGCCGTGCTGCCCAAGCGGCTGCGCCCGCCGATGTCAGAATCTCGTCTTGGCGGATCTCGATCATGACGGAGGGTAATCCGCGACCCTCGCCATGGAAGGGGATCGTGTAGTCAATGTTGTTTTCGATGGGGTACGGCTCATTGTCCCCTATGGTGAAATCCCCTGTGCGACGGAGCGCTCCTATCAGGAGCGCGGCGAGCCGCTGGTCGCACCAGTGAGAGATGCCGATGTGCCAGGGCCGCAAACGGCCGTTTAGGACCGGCGTAAAGCTGTGGATGCTGATCAACACAGTCGGTCGGTGGGAACGGCCATCGAGCAACTCGACAATGGCGCCGTGATATGGCCGGAACAGTGCATCGATGCGGATTGATCGCTCCAGGGGAGACAGCCCGCGGTTGCCTGGGATGAACACGCCGGCGCTTCGTTCGGCAATAGATTCCGCATTGCCGAGCGGTCGATTGCAGTCGATGACAAGACGCGAGTAGCCACTCAACACCAATGGGGAATCCAGATGTTCCGCGAGGCGGTGCGCGACGTCGGCTGCACCCGGATCCCAGCCGATGTGATCGGTTAGCAGATCCGGCTCGAGGCCAAGGGTACCGAGCCGTTCGGGGACTCTATTGGACGCGTGATCGCAGACCAGCACCGCATGACCACTCCCAGCTGCATTGAACGTCTCGACAGGGGCCGGATCATCGCGCCCGAATAACGTTGCTTCATATGCCGGCGTTTGCGAGTCCATCATCGTGGACCGGTTCGAGGCAAGCCATACGCGCACAGCTTCGGAATCAGCACCGGCACTTACCCCTCCACTTCATCCGTCCACACCTTAAAGCGCTTGAGCACGTTGAGGCCGAATGCGTTACTGATCGGCACATCCGCTGCGTCTCGCCCCCGGGCGATCAATATGCGCCCGATCCGCGGCATGTTGTTGCGAGGATCGAAGGTATGCCACCGGCCGCCAAGGTACGCCTCGAACCAGGCGGAAAAATCCATCGGATCCGGCGAGGCAGGGACCCCGATGTCACCCAGATAGCCCGTGCAGTAGCGCGCGGGAATGTTCATGCAGCGACAGAAAGCGATCGCGAGGTGGGTGTAGTCCCGACACACGCCCATACGCTCGTTGAAGGCCTCGAGAGCGGTCTTGGTCGCCCGGGCATGTTGATAGCCGAAGGCGATATGCCCGTGGACAAAATCACAGATCGCCTTGACCCGCGGCCAACCGAGAGGTGTCTGCCCGAACAGAGTCCAGGCCGTTTCCGATAGCCGATCGGTTTCGCAGTAGCGGCTCCCTAGCAGGAACACCAGGGTCTCCTCCGGCAAATCCTGCACGGCATGCTGCGGGGCGGCGGAGTTGACCACATCCGGCAGCCCACTGTCGTTGATGAGCGTGTCGGTGGACATGCGGATTTCACCCGGCGGAGCGATGATTCTACTGCACCAGTTTCCGAACCCATCGCGATAGGCTGTAGTCGGAATCGGTGGGTTGGTGACGATGTGGTCTGGGGTGACGAGGTCGGAAACGCGGCTGAAATGGACGTTCAGTGTCAGGATCATCGGTGTCGGCTGTGGACACTCGTATGTCAGCTCGTATCCGATCCGGATCCGCATTCTGATCTCCCTATGCGTATCGCCGAGGAAAACGGCATGTCGTACTGTGCCCTTATATGAGCGCCACGCGTTACCGTTCGCAGAAAAATCATCGACTTCACGATACCAGGTACCAATCGTGCGGTCTACGCAGTCCCGCTTCGCGGGTTTGAAGCCTACGCATGCTGCAACCAGCCTCGAAGTGACCGCTCTGCCGCATCAACGGGCTGTTGTTTTGTACGGTTCCGGGCTAGCTGTGTGCTGAATAGGGTCACGCTTTTACCCCCTTACCGCTTAGCTGCTCAGCCGCCTAGAACGGCGGCATCATATCTCGTAACGGTCCTCCCCAACCCGGATCAGGTTCAGGTCGCTTTCCTCTTCGTAGCTGAAATCCCCGTACCCGCCTGCTTCGATTGTGTCCGCACCACTGGGGATACCCCGACGGAAGTAGATCGCACGTTTCACGCCATCCGTTTTCGTTACAACCACAGTGGCAAATCCGCCACCCTGGCGGGCGACGCCGAAGTCGTATTGCATCATTGGCTGCCCGGCATGCTGGGCGCAGGGAATCTTGCCGGTAGCATCGAAGTCGCCCCGGCCGGCACGCAGAGAAGAGGTCTCCGGCCCCGTCGGCACGCTGCCGTCGGGCGCGACCGCCGGTTTGAGGTAATCGGCGGCGACATAGCCACGCGGTCCGCCCCCGAAAGGCTGCACGTCGCACCAGATCCGGCCGTCGGCACGTTGGCAGCCGAGGTTGTCGAGTATGGTCCCGGACGGATAAGTGGCCAGGATATCCGCCAGGATCGATGGTTGAGCGCGGAGATGGAGCCCTCCGGTTATCCCGATTACCTCCCAGTTGATTGGCCCCCCATCCTCCGGTGCGGCGGGCACATCCTGACCGGGCATGGCGTGTATCAATGCCGGCATGCCGATGGCGAGACATGCGACGGCTAGAACTGACGTGACCCGGTCCATGGCGTCGACTCCCGGCAGACAGCAGCTGACGCTTGCAAACCGAGCGGTGGACGGGGCGTCAATGGCCGGCCTCTTTCTGAATGGCCTCGCCGGCCCCTTCGAGTCTTTCACCGGCCTCTTCGACCGCCTCGTCGATCTTGGCCCCAGCCTCCCCGGTCCTTTCTGTTCGCAGCCCATCAGGGCGGCGGCAAACATGGCGGTCAGCAGGGCAACAAGGATTTTTCGCATCATCGCGGATTCGCTGCCTCCGTTCGGGTTACTCGGACATGCCTCGACCAGTACACGGCAATTGCGGAACTCGATAGAATACCCTTGTCAGCTGCGGGTAAGCTAACTGCGCGCACCGATCCATCGCAGAGCGGATCCCAATTTCTGTCACCGGACAATTGCAACCGAGGAGAAACACATGGACATTACGGGTTTGCTGATCTTCCTGGCCATTGGCGCCGTCGCGGGCTGGCTGGCGGGGATCCTGATGAAGGGAGGTGGTTTCGGACTTCTCGGCAATATCGTCGTCGGCGTCATAGGCGCGGTGATCGGTGGCTTCCTGTTCGGCCTGCTGGGCATCAGCGCGGGCGGACTGATCGGTTCAATCGTCACCGCCGTAGTCGGTGCAGCGATATTGCTTTTCGTCGTCGGGTTGATCAAGAAATAGCCTGATTGTCCGGACAACGAAGGACGCCGCAATCCCTTTCTGGGGATGTGGCGCCCGGAACACACCTGCCGGCAATCGCCTTAGGCGATTTCTGTCAAATGACATACCTTCCTGCTTGTCTTTGTCGTCCGTCCTCTGTGTTGCGACAACCGTTCCATCGTTCGACGATGCGCCTGTTGTCGCGCCTGGCTGACAAACGATCCCGGCGCGGCGCTGTCCCTGCTTTGCTTGGGCACCGGTCTTGGGCTTCCTGCCCAAGCCGTTCACTGCTTCGCAGTTCACCCGGCGCGATCT
>JAJDOJ010000094.1 GCA_022340215.1 Gammaproteobacteria bacterium | reverse complement strand
ACCAGATCGCGCCGGATTTTCGTTCGTCATCAAGGCGCGACAACAGGCGCATAGTCGAACTATGTAACGGTTGTCGCAACACAGAGGACGGACGACAAAGACAAGCAGGATGGTATGTCATTTGACAGAAATCGCCTAAGGAGGACATGCTCATGACTCGGCTATCGGCAATGGCGGCAGGCCTGGCTCTGGTCGCCTCGCTGGCTTACGCCCCCCCCGGCGCTGCGCAGGATTTCCAGCGAGGCGGGCTGCTCTACGAGAACCACTGCAACCAATGCCATGAGGATCACGTGCACCAGCGGGGGGAGAGTCGTCTGCGCAGTCAGGCGGAGGTGCGCAAGTACGTGCAGATCTGGCAGGGGGAGTTGAACCTGCGCTGGTCGGACGGCGATATCGCCGACGTCCTCTTCTACCTGAACGAGCGTTACTACGGGTTTCCCCCAGCCGTCGATTGACGCCGGGAATGGGTGCGGGGTCGACGACCGGCGGCGAGGAGACGGGGCAACATGATTTCACGCAGAAATTCCGGTCACGGCTCCCGGGCGATGGTGCTGACCCGTGTGGACAGCCCCGATTTGTCCCTGGAGATTAGGGAGCCGCCCCGGCCGGGTCCGGGACAGGTCCTGTTGCGGGTGCTTGCCTGCGGGGTCTGCCGGACCGACCTGCACGTGGTCGACGGCGAACTGCCTGACATTCCTTACCCTGTCGTCCCGGGTCACGAGATCGTGGGACAGGTCGTGGAGAAGGGGGAGGGCGTCGATCACGCCCCCGGCGCACGTCTGGGCGTCCCCTGGCTAGGATTCACCTGCGGGAAATGCGGCTATTGCCGACGCGGTCAGGAGAATCTGTGCGATGCAGCGAGGTTTACCGGGTACCAGCTGGATGGCGGGTTCGCGGATCACGTTCTGGCGGATGCGCGCTATTGTTTCGCGATCGATTCCGCCTACGACGATGCGGAAGCCGCGCCGTTGCTATGCGCGGGACTCATCGGCTACCGGTCGCTGGTGAAGACCGGGGACGCCAAGCGACTCGGGATCTACGGATTCGGAGCGGCCGCGCACATCGTTGCGCAGGTCGCCGTTCATCAGGGGCGTAAGGTTTACGCGTTTACACGCCCGGGGGATGCGGCGGCGCAGGCATTCGCCCGACGGATGGGGGCGCTCTGGGCCGATGATTCCTCAAAGCGCCCGGACGTCGAACTGGACGCCGCCATCATCTTTGCCCCTGTGGGCGGCCTGGTGCCGGCGGCGTTGCGTGCGGTCCGCAAGGGTGGCGTGGTGGTCTGCGGCGGTATTCACATGAGCGATATCCCTGCGTTTCCCTATCGAATCCTGTGGGGCGAAAGGGAGATCAGATCCGTTGCCAATCTGACCAGACGGGACGCGAAGGAGTTTCTGGCCCTTGCTCCACAGGTTCCTGTGCGGACAGAGATCGAGCGGTTCGCGTTGGAAGACGCCAACGAGGCGCTGGACCGCTTACGCGAGGGCCGGCTCAGTGGTGCGGCCGTACTCGTCACTGACCGGACACCGGCCTGAGCCGGATTTCCCCAGCCGGAGCATCCGCGTGGTGCATTTGACAGAAATCGCCTTAGTGCACCGTATGCCTCCCCGGGCGGCGGCACAGATCGAGCGAGGATTTCTTGAGTAGGGCAGTGCATTCCTCGTCCCCGGGTGGAGATGCATCCTCGTACCACCGGGTCACCGAGATGAATGGGTCTGGGGTGTCGAGGCAGACGACCTCATCGGCGATCGCCTCGACCCGGTCGAGACCTTCGCGCGACGCGACGGGCGCGCAGACAACGACACGCGAGGCACCGCGCTTGCGAAGCGCGGTGACCGCGGCCTTCATCGAGGCGCCTGTCGCGATACCGTCCGTTACGACGAGCGAGGTCCTGTCTCGTATCGGCAGCGCGGGCCAGCCTTCACGGTACCGTTCTTCGCTGTGCTGCATGCGGGTCTGTTCTTCGGCCGCCACGGTATCGATCACGAACTGGGAGATACCGAGCAATCGAACGATGTCCGCGTTCACCATGCGCATACCCCCCGTGGTGACGCTGCCCATCACCGCATCACGCATCCCCGGGACACCGAGGTTACGAACACTGATGACGTCCAGTGGCGCATGCAGGGCATGGGCGATCTCGTAACCGACAGGGATTCCCCCCGGTGGTTTGGCGAGCAACACGACGTCCTCGCGATCGGCGTAGGCAGAACACCTGCCGACCAGCAATCTGCCCGCTTGCCGTCTGTCTTTGAGTAGAGTCACTGCCCGGATACCTTGAGTTCGTGCGTTGACATTGGCAGAAGGTGCGGTCGAGCGGATTGATTCAGGTCAAAGGGACGCTGTATCTCCCGTGCCGGGTCCGGTCTGCAGTCGTCTCAGCCCTTGACACACACCAGTGGCCGGCACCTGGCCACCTTGCGGGCCAGGCCGGCAGCCTCGGCCGCGTCCACGACGGCGTCGACATCCTTGTAGGCGCCTGGCGCCTCCTCGGCTACGCCGCGCTCGGAGGGGCTGCGCACAATGATGCCCTCCTTCGCGAGCGACCTGACGATTTGTTTCCCCTGCCAGAGCCGGCTGGCGCGCCTGCGGCTCATGTTTCGCCCGGCGCCGTGGCAGGCCGAAGACCAGGAGCGGTCCCCGGAAGCGATCGTCCCCACCAGGATGTGGGAACCGGTGCCCATGGAGCCGCCGATGAGGACCGGCTGACCGATATCCCGCAGCCAGGCCGGGATATCGGGATGGCCCGGTCCGAAGGCGCGCGTCGCGCCCTTGCGGTGGACGAACAGGGTGCGGGGGATCCCGTCGACCCGGTGCGTCTCCTCCTTGCAGGTGTTGTGGGAGACGTCGTAGAGCAATTTCAGCCTGCACCCGGGAAACAGGGCCGCGAACACACCTCGTACCAGCTCGCTGAGTATCTGGCGGTTGGCCAGGGCACAGTTGATCGCCGCGCGCATCGCCCCCAGATACCGCTCACCCATCTCCGATCTCAGTGGTGCGCAGGCCAGTTCCCGTTCGGGTAGATCGATGCCCATCGCGGGGGCCGCGGCTACCATTTCGGTGAGAAACTCGGTGCCGATCTGGTGTCCGAGACCGCGGGATCCGCTGTGAATCGAGACCACCACGCCTCCCAGGTCGAGCCCGAACGCGTGCGCCGTCGCCTCGTCGAAGATCTCCGAGATCTCCTGGACCTCGGCGTAGTGGTTTCCGGAGCCGAGCGTGCCCATCTCGTTGCGTTGCCTGCGTCTGGCGCGATCGGACACACAGTCCGGTCGGGCACCGGCCATGCGTCCGGTCTCCTCGATGCGCTCGAGATCGCTCTCCTCACCCCAGCCCTGCGCGATGGCCCAGCGGGCGCCGCCTTTCAGCATGGCGTCCATTTCCCTGTCGTTCAGGCTGATGCGGCCGGTTGCGCCAAGTCCCGCCGGAATGTCCCGATAGAGCCGCTCGACCAGCCGTGTTTTGATCGGTTCGACGTCACGGCGCGTGAGCCCGGTCGTGAGGGTTCGTACCCCGCAGGAGATGTCGAATCCTACACCGCCCGCCGAGACGACTCCGCCCTCGTCGGGGTCGAATGCCGCGACGCCGCCGATCGGAAAGCCGTAACCCCAGTGGGCGTCCGGCATGGTGTAGGAGGCACCGACGATTCCCGGCAGTCTCGCGACGTTGCAGGCCTGTTCACGAACCTTCTCGTCCATCCCTCTCAGCAGTGCCTCGTCTGCGTAGAAGATCGCCGGGACGCGCATGCCGCCATCGGGCTCAGCCAGCCAGCAGTTCGGGTCGATTTGTGTCAGTCCGGAGGTATCCATGGGTGGTGGTCCTGAAATTCAGACATCGATAACGCACTCGGCACTCCAGCTTTCACCCGTTCCACGTTCCACCCGCAGGCCTGTCAGTGTGGCCCCCTTGGGTTCGGTGGCGGGACGGTGGCGATCCCGGTCGATCGCTTCGCCGCGGACCCGGGCATCCAGCACGCCATCGGTTATCGTCACCCGGAAGCATCCGAAGAGCATCTTGCGTGTCGCGCTTTCGAAGACCAGCTCGTTCAGCCATTCCACCAGCAACAGGTCCAGCTCGGGCGATTCGCAATGAACGTCCAGCGTTTCAGCGCAGCGCACGCGCTGCGGGTCGCAGACCACCGCGGTTAGCGCGAGCGCGGCCTGCTCGAAGGCCTCGGCGACGCTACCCCCCCACCCCTTAACACCGATGTCGGCATCGTGGTGAAGGTGCTCCCAGTGCGCGGTGTGCGAGCCTTTTCGCGTCTCCATATATACCTTAAAGTCCAAAATCACCGGACCCGCAAGGCAATCCCCCGTATTCCCGGCGCGGCCGCTACCTGAATACCCGGTCCCTTGGTGTCCGAGTGGTATGATCCGCTGCGTGATATCGCTCCCGCTCCCCGGTTTCCCGTTTGGATGAAGGTACTGACAGCGTAACCTTGGTCACCCGATTCGACAGATTCATGACGTGGTGGACGGACCGTGTCGCGCGGCGCAGGTGGTGGGTGGTGGTCACGGTGCTGTGCCTGGCGTTCGCATCGGCCTGGTACAGCGTCAGGAATCTCAGCATTAATACGGATACGGTGAACATGCTGTCCCCGGAATTGCCGTTCCGGGTCACCTACGAGTCATACAAGGCGGCGTTTCCCCAATACATCGGCACCTTCCTCGTCGTCGTGGACGGCCCGACACCCGAGTCGGTCCGCGGTGCCACCCGCCGGCTGGTGGAGCGTCTGAAGCGGGACAAGGCACGTTTCCTCTCCGTCTTCGCCCCGGGCGGGTTTCCCTTCTTCGAGCGCAACGGCCTGCTGTATCTGGATGTCGGTGAGCTGGAGGACCACGCCGATGCGCTGGCGGCGATCCAGCCGTTTCTGGGCAGGCTGGTTCGCGACCAGAGTCTCAGGGGCCTGTCGGCGCTGCTGGTCACGGCGCTCGAGTCTGGAGATACGGCGGATGGGTTGGATCTGGGCCCGATCCTGGCGGAGCTGAATCATGCCATTGGCGTGAGTCTCGAGGACGGGTCGTACCGAATGTCCTGGCGTGAGTTGATGCAGGGCGGGACCACGAACGATGCGCCGAACCGGGAGTTTATCGTCGTCAAGCCCCGGCTGGATTACGGTCAACTGCTGCCTGGCGCGCCCGCGGTGGAGGCGGTACGGGATCTCGCCCGCGAGCTGGGCATCACGGCGGAAGATGGTGTGAGGGTGCGCATCACCGGGAAGGTCGCCCTGGAGTACGAGGAACTGCAGAGCGTCAGCCGGGGGGCCGGCCTGGCGGCGATCTCCGCACTCACGATGGTCATCATCGTGCTGATCGTCGGATTACGCTCGGTTGGACTGGTCGCCGTCACGCTCATAACGCTGATCACCGGACTGGTCCTCACGGCGGGGTTCGCCACCTTGACGGTCGGAGCGCTAAACACGATCTCGGTGGCCTTCGGCGTACTCTACATCGGTCTGGGTGTGGACTTCGCCATCCACCTCTGCCTGCGCCACCAGGAGTTGCGCGGTCAGGGGAGTGACAATGTGGCGGCGATCGAGACGGCGGCGCGGGACGTTGGCTGGTCGTTGCTGCTTTGCGCGCTGTCCACCGCGGTGGGGTTCTATGCCTTCATTCCCACGGCGTACTCCGGGGTGTCGGAACTGGGTCTGATCTCCGGCACCGGCATGTTAATCAGTCTGGTCACCAGTCTGACACTGCTGCCCGCCCTGCTTTGCATCCGGCCTTTTACCGCGCCGCGCCGCGTATCCGCGAAGACATCCCCACCCGCTCCCGCGTGGGGCGGCCTGGCTACGTTTCCGTATCGTCATTCACGGGGGGCTCGCTGGGGTGCGCTGGTTCTGGCCGCGGTGGGGGTCGCCACCTTGCCGTTCGCGAAATTCGATCACCATCCGATCAATCTCCGGGACCCGACAACGGAATCGGTCTCCACCTTTATCGACCTCGTGCGGACAGCCGACCGCCCGCCCTGGAACATCACCATTCTCGCCCCGGATGCCGCCGCGGCCGATGTACTCGCGGAACGGCTTCGGGGGCTTCCCGTCGTCAAGGATGCGACGACGTTCTCGGACCTGATCCCGGGCGAGCAGGGGGAGAAGCTGGAGATCGTCGAAGAGATGGCCTACCTCCTGGGCCCCGCGCTCAGCGGGGAGAATCGGGAAGCCCCGCCGGCGTTCGCCGACCGTGTTCGTGCGGTGGAGGATCTGAGGGCTGCGGCCATCGCCTGGCTCGACTCGGGGGCCATTCGGCCCTGGCGCCCCGGGTTGGAACGATTGGTTGGCAATCTCGACCGGTTGCTGGCGAAAATGCAAGGGGAGGACGAGGCGCGGGCGAACCGGCGTCTGGAACAGCTGGAAACCGGAATACTGGGCTACCTGCCCGAAAATCTGGACAGGCTGAAGAATTCGCTGCAGGCGACGCCCGTGACGGCGGGCGATCTTCCCGGGGAGATCTTCGAGCGCTGGGTCTCCCCCGACGGGGTGCAACGCGTCGTCGTCTATCCGTCCGAGGATATCAGTGACAGCGACGCGCTGCGGCGATTCGTCGAGGCGGTGCGGGCGGTCGACCCGGGGGCGACGGACATCCCGGTGCTCAATCTCGAGGCGGGCGATGCCGTGGTGTCAGCTTTCATGCAGGCGTTCGCCTGGGCGCTGGCGATCATCGTCATCCTGCTGGGTCTGTTCATGCGCAACGTCATGGACGTCGTCCTGGTGCTCGTGCCGCTGCTGTTGTCCGCTCTGCTGACCAGTGCGAGCCTGGTGCTGTTCGACGTGCCTTTCAACTTCGCCAACATTATCGCCCTGCCCCTGCTGCTGGGGATCGGTGTCGACAACGGGATCCACATGGTCCACCGGATGCGATTCGGGGTGCCCGGCGAGCCGAATGTCCTGCAGACGGCCACGGCCCGCGCAGTGCTCTTCAGCGGACTGACCACCATCGTGAGCTTCGGCAACCTGGCCTTTTCGAGTCATCCGGGCACCGCCAGTATGGGGGTGACCCTGACGCTGGGTGTGGTATTCACCCTGTTCGCGACGCTGATTATCCTGCCCGCGCTGCAGCCGCTTCGAGCGGAGGAGTTCACCCCCGCCGGCGGCTAATCCGGGTGAACCGTCGCGCGAAGCCTGTGGTTCAGGGAAAGTAGACGCGCAGTCCCAGGGCCAGGAGCGGCGTGTCGAGCGTGGCCCCCTGCGAGTGGCCGTCCAACTCGACGTCGGGTCTAAGGCGATTTCTGTCAAATGACATACCATCCTGCTTGTCTTTGTCGTCCGTCCTCTGTGTTGCGACAACCGTTCCGTAGTTCGACTATGCGCCTGTTGTCGTGCCTTGATGACGAACGAAAATCCGGCGCGATCTGGTATGTCATTTTCCGGCAATCGCCTAATGTCGAACCGCGTGCCCGTATACAATGACATCAACGACTGAAACACCTGGTCCTGCCTGATGTGTGAACTCTTTGGAATGAGCGCCCGTCTGCCCGCTACCGTGGGATTTTCCCTGGAGGAGTTCGCACGGCACGGCGGCGCGACGAACAACCACGAGGACGGTTGGGGAATCGCCTTCTTCGAGGGAAACGACGTGCAGGTGATCCGGGAAGCGAAGCCCGCGGCTCGAAGCGCGGCCTTGAGGTTTATCCGCACGCACGCCTACCGGAGCAAGCTGGTGATAGCGCACCTGCGCTACGCCACCGAGGGTGAACCTCGGCTGCACAATACGCAGCCTTTCTTCAGGGAACTCGGAGGCACTATGCACGCATTCGCGCACAACGGCGATCTCAAGGGGATCCGACAAAGCGGGGTGTTGCGTGGTGGCAGGCGCTTCCAGCCCCTGGGGGCCACCGATTCCGAATATGCATTCTGCTGCCTGATGCAGAAGATGGAGCCGATCTGGCAGGGAGAAGCGTATCCGACGCTTGAGATTCGCGAAGCGGTGGTTCGTGTATTCGCCGAATGGATTCGGGACATGGGGCCCGCCAACTTCATCTATTCTGACGGACTTGCGATGTTTGCTCACGGCCACAGACGGGAGTACGGTAATGGTAAGGGGTTCCGGCCGCCGGGGCTGTACTGCCTGCGCCGATGCTGTGACGCCCCCGCGCCAGGCGTCCGTCTGGCCGGGTTCAGCATGGAGGATGTCGGCGACCGGCAGCGGGTGGTGCTGGTCGCCAGCGTGCCCCTGAGCGACGAACCCTGGAGACCACTCGAGGAAGGCGAGATCCTCATATCCTGCGACGGCGGCGCGGAGGGATGCGCCTCGCCTGAGTAGTCGAATCGTGCCCCCGTTGTCCACAGGCGCGACGGCCCTTTCGCGCTATAGTTGTTTAGAGGAGTCCCGGTTTTTCGATCGCTGCCCTGTTGCCGATCCGATGTCCTCCTCGGCAACAGGGCAGGGAGGTTGGTACTCATGCCTGTGTTTGAAACGGTAACGCACGACGTGCGGCGGGTGGGTGAACCGGTCGATACGCGATACTGGCACACCCTGGATGACGGTCGAGTCCAGTGCGATGTCTGCCCGCGGTACTGCAAGCTTCGCGACGGGCAGCGGGGACTCTGCTTCGTCAGGGCCAACCAGGGTAACCGGATCGTCCTGACCACCTGGGGAAGATCCAGTGGCTACTGCGTCGACCCCATCGAAAAGAAACCGCTCAACCACTTCCTGCCCGGTACACCGGTGCTCTCCTTCGGCACTGCGGGCTGCAATCTGGCGTGTAAGTTCTGTCAGAACTGGGACATCAGCAAGTCCCGGGAGATCGACACCCTCGCCGACGAGGCGCCCCCGGAGAAGATCGCTCTGGCGGCGAGCAAACTCGGCTGCCGCAGTGTGGCGTATACCTACAACGACCCTGTCATCTTCATGGAATACGCGATCGATGTGGCCAGGGCGTGCCGTGAGTCCGGTATCCGGTCGGTTGCGGTGACCGCCGGTTACATGTGTGCGGAACCGCGGGTCGAGTTTTATCGCGCTATGGACGCCGCCAACGTGGACCTCAAGGCGTTTACCGAGTCTTTCTACTGGAAACTGACCGGCGGGCACCTGCAACCCGTACTTGACACGCTGGTGTATCTAAAACGCGAGACCGACGTCTGGTTCGAGATCACCAATCTAATCATACCGGGAGGGAATGACTCGGAGGCCGAGATTGAGGAAATGACGCAATGGGTGGTCGAAAATCTGGGGCCCGACGTCCCGATGCACTTTACCGCCTTTCACCCCGACTGGAAGATGCTCGGTACGCCCCCCACGCCCCCATCAACGCTGGGCATGGCGCGCCGGATCGCCAAAAAAAATGGGGTGCGCTACGCCTATACGGGCAATGTCCATGACATGGCCGGGGGAAGTACCTACTGCCACGCTTGTGGCGAGCGGCTGATCGCTCGGGACTGGTATGTGCTTTCCGGGTGGAACCTGACGGACGATGGACACTGCATGTCCTGTGGCGCTGTCTGCGCCGGGGTGTTCGACGGTTCCCCGGGCCAGTGGGGGGCCCGGAGAATGCCGGTGCGTCTGAGGGATTTCGCGGCCTGAGCCAGCCTTCCCTGTTTCGCGGGGTTCAGTCCCTGCAGCGAAACACCACGAGGTCGATATCGTCGTCCTGACGGTTCTCGATCTCGTTTTCGGGCGTGTTTACAGTGATGACCGGAACAATGCGAATCGGCTTTTCGCGCGGTGCGACCTCGCAACCTGACGGAACCGTTTCCTGAAAGAGTTCTTGTGAATTCATGCGACTCGACCTCGGACGTCGCGGAGCGAAGGATCGCCCCGTTGTAATTTCGATACAGTTCAATTCCCTTGTCGTCGGTCGTCTGCATGCCTGGCGGCCACAGAAGACGCGCTTGGAAATTTCCTTTTAGTTGCAGTTAATTATAGCGCTTCTGCGACGCATATCCACGCGCTATTATGGGTTTCGTCGGATCCTCTGTGCCACTCGTCACTGTTGCGTGAAAGCGACGATTGGCAAAATGGCACACCGGGGCGTCCGGAAAATCCTCCCTCAAGCCGTGGTGTCGAGGCTCCGCGAGACGGAACCGGAGGTCGCCGCCAGGGTCGTTACTGGAACGAGAAGTCCGTCACCGGGTGGTATCGCGGTTTCATGTCCAGGGCTTCCGCCACCGGTTCGCAGGTGATATAGCCCCGATAGGTGTTGAGGCCCCGGAGGAATCCGGGGTCAGAGGCGACGCCGCCCAGTCCCTGGTCCGCGAGTCGGGAAACGTAAGGGAACGTGGCGTTTCCGAGCGCGATCGTGGAGGTCCTCGGATAGGCCCCCGGCATGTTCGTGACGCAGTAGTGGATGACACCGTGACGTTCGTAAACGGGGTCGGAGTGGGAGGTGGGTCGAGAGGTCTCGATGCACCCTCCCTGATCGATACTTACATCGACGATGACCGCGCCGGTCGGCATCTCCCGGACCATGGATTCGGTGACGACGTGAGGTGCCTTGGCCCCATGAACGAGGACGGCACCGACGAGGAGGTCCGTGTCGCGGATCTCGCGGGCGATGGTCTCCGGTGTCGAGATCAGGAAGTGCAGATCGGGGGACACCTCACGCTTGAGTTTGGATTCCCGGTCGGCGAACTCGCCTGCTACATGGACTGTCGCGCCCAACCCTGCGGCGGTCGCCGCGGCGTGGCGTCCGACGACCCCGTCTCCGATGATAACGACCTTCCCGTGGGGTTCACCCATGATGCGGCCGAGCTGTACTCCCCGTCCGCGGTTGAATCGGGCGAGGTAGTAGGCCCCCATCAGCGTCGCCATGTTTCCCGCGATGGCGCTCATCGGCGCCAGCAACGGCAGCCTTCCGGAGCTGTCCTCGACCGTTTCATAGGCGATCGAGGTCGTGCTGCTGCGCAACAACGCCTCGGTCAGGGCGCGTGGTACGCCTGCGAGGTGGAAATAGGTAAACACGATCTGGCCCTGCAGATGCCCGTATTCGGACGGCATGGGTTCCTTGACTTTCAGCACGATGTCGGAATCCCAGGCGGTTGACGTATCGGTGATCTTCGCGCCGGCCGAGACATATTCTTCGTCAGGAAACCCTGAACCGACGCCGGCCCCGCATTCGACCCGTACCTCGTGGCCCGCGCTGGCCAGTCTGCGGGCGCCTTCCGGAGTCAGGGCGATTCGACTCTCTTTGTCCTTGATTTCCTTCGCGACGCCTATCTTCATTATTCCGCGCCCGTTAGCCCGTTGCCGTGACGTTCGAGGAGTATAACCACACGAGGCGCTACGATTAGCCGGTAGCGGCCACGGTCATCCCCGGCGGGAACCTGCGCTTCATCCGGACGAGGCGCGAAGCGCTTCGCGTGCCCGAAACAGTCCCGCCAGGGTCTTCGCATCCGAGATGCGGCCATTGGCCGCCCAGTCGAGTGCCTCCTGGAAAGGTACCCAGTGGGTTTCCAGGAACTCCTCGTCCTCCAGCGCCCGGTCCACGGGCGTCAGGTCGCGCGCCAGAAAAAGGTGGATAATTTCTGAGAACACACCGGGCGAGCTGGCCAGCGATCCCAGCGATCTCCAGCGACTCGCCTCTGCGCCTCCCTCCTCGCGCAGTTCGCGCCTTACGGTGAGTTCGGGATCCTCGCCTGGCGTGCGCCTGCCGGCAGGCAGTTCCCACAGGAATCCCCCGGTGACGTGACGGTACTGGTGGACAAGACAGACCCGATCTTCATCGTCCAGAGCGACGACGGCGGCCCCTCCCGGATGGCGCACGACCTCCAGGGGGAAGCACCGGCCATCCGGGAACCGCACCGTTTCCCTGCGAACCTCGATGACCTTACCCGTGTAGAGTGTTGTGTCCTGCAAGGTTGAATCCATGGATCGAAAGTCCTCGTGTGTGACGATCGCTGCGGCGTCCTGGGAGGGCCGGGCACGCAAGATTCCAGTTTATACTTTGCCCCGTATGTTATGGAACGATCCTTCATTCTCCCGTGTCGGGGGCAGACCCGGTACGGCCCGGTGGTTGCGCAGGCCGTGAGTCACGATGCCCGTTACGGCAGACTGTTCGTAGCGGCTGTCCTGGTGGCGCTCGGATTGACCCTTACATCGATTGTCATTCACGGCTTGATGCCGGCGCCCGGTCTCGCGGGTGTCGTCGCAGCCACGGTCGTTCCCGGAACCGTCGCCGCACTGCTGCTCGCCATTGTGATATCGCACCGCGATCCGATGCGAAACGCACTGGTGGACGAGGTCGCGGAACTGCGGAAGGAGTTGGCCCGGACGGCGGATCGGCGTCGCGAGAGCGAGTGGCAGCTGTCCCGGCTGTCGGTCGCGGTCGAGCAGGGTCCCAATGCCGTTATTATCACTGACCTGAACGGGCGCATCGAGTATGTTAACGAAAGCTTCACGAGGATCACCGGATACGGCGCGGACGAGGCGATCGGGCGGACGCCGGAAATCCTCAAGTCGGGTGAAACGCCCGAATCCGTCTACCGGGACATGTGGATGACGATCGGTGCCGGCGAGGTCTGGCGTGGTGTGTTGCGCAACCGTCGCAAAAGCGGCGAGCTCTACTGGGACTCGGTGTCCATCTCGCCGATTCGTGACGGTACCGGCGCGGGAGGCCGCTACCTCGCGATACAGACCGATGTCACCGAACAGGTAACAACCGAGCGGCAGCTGCGTGAGACGCGCAATCTGACCCGGGCGGTGGTGGATTCGGCGGCGGAAGGCATCGTGACCCTGGACAGCGACGGAATCGTCCTCACGTTCAACCGCGCCGCCGGGGCGATCTTCGGTTATTCGGAGAACGGGATGGCGGGAGAGAACCTCCGCGAGCTGCTTGACAGGGAGAACTCCTCCGATCCCCTCGAGCTGCCGGCGATCAGCGCCGAGAGTGCGTCGATTGATCTGGTCGGGCGGCGGGCGGATGGTTCCCGATTTCCACTGGAGGCCACCTTCAGCGAGTTTCAACAGGATGACCGACGGCTGTATGCCGTGATCCTGCGAGACGTGACCGAGCGCCGCGGCATGGAAGACGCGCTGCGCGGGGAGCGCAACTTTGTCAATGCGGTACTGGGGACCTCTGGCGCGCTGATCGTCGTGCTCGACCGGTCAGGGCGCGTCGAGCGTATCAACAAGGCCTGCGAGAAGACGACCGGCTATACCATTGAAGATGTGTGCGACCGTCCCTTCTGGGAGCTGGTGCCGGACGGGAGTGAGAGGGAGGTGGCGAGGCAGTTGCTGCTCGGTTCGGAAACCGAAAGCTTCCCATGCCACTTCGATGCCCGCTGCGGGAAAGGAGAGGCACCGTACAGGATGATCGCCTGGCACGGTACCGTCATCGAAGATATCGAGGGAGCGGTGGCGCATGTCGTGTTGACGGGGATCGACGATACCGATCGCAGGGCGGCCGAGGCGCGTGCTCGCGAGCGAGAGGCCGAACTCGCGCACATGGACCGGCTGAGCCTGACGGGAGAGATGGCGGCGGGTCTGGCGCATGAACTGAATCAGCCGCTGACTTCCATCTACACCTATGCCAAGGCGTGTCAGCGTATGCTCCGCGACGAACACGTCTCCCGAGAGACGCTTGGCGAGGTTCTCGCGCAAACGGCCCGCCGCGCCGAATACACCGGCGAGGTTATCCGACACTTCCGGGGATTCGTACGCAAGCGTCCGCCGGCGCGCCGCCCTGTCGACCTCGACCGGGTCATAGAGGAGGCGCTAGAATTCGTCTCGCCCCTCATTTGCAGTACCGGGATAACGGTCGTGCTGGAGTTGTCCACACCGCATTCGGAGGTCTGGGCGGACCCCGTGCAGATCGAACAGGTGTTGCTGAATCTGGTACGCAATGCCGTCGATGCGATGTCGGAACGCGAGGCGACGCGACGCCTGACGATCAGCTCGGTCGGGACGGACGCCGGACTGGTGGAGGTCTCGGTCATCGACACGGGGCCCGGGGTCTCGGCGGAACGACGGACGACCCTGTTCGAGCCGTTCGTCACCAGCAAGAAGGACGGCCTTGGTATGGGACTCGTGATCAGCCGCGGGATCGTCGAGAGTCATGGTGGCCGGCTCTGGTTGGACGAAGGGTGTGAAACGGGTGCGGCGTTCCGGTTCACGCTGCCGGAGAGGGAATGAGAACATCAAGTTCCCCCGTACCGGTCGTGTATGTCGTCGATGACGACCCGGACATATGTGCCTCGCTTTGCCTGTTGCTGGAGGCCGAGGGCCATATCGTACGTACCTTCGACTCGGCGGTCTCCTTTCTCGAGACATACGATGACGGCTGGACCGGGTGTCTGGTGCTGGACGTGCGCATGCCCGGCATGAGCGGTCTGGAACTGCAGCACGAGTTGCGCCGGCGGGGTATGGTGATGCCCATCATTTTCCTGACTGGGCACGGCGACGTGCCGATGGCCTCGAGGGCCTTTCGCTCGGGGGCGCTGGATTTTATCGAGAAGCCGTTCAGGGACGATGCCCTGCTCGAGCGCATCGACGATGCCCTGGAGCGCGACGCGGCGGAACGGATGGCGCGCGAGGTCGCATCGCGGGAACGCAAGTGCTACGAACGGTTGACCCCGCGGGAGAGAGAGGTCTTCGCGCTGGTCGTGGCAGGTAACTCGAACAAGGAAATCGCTCGTCTGCTCGGGATCAGCCACCGGACGATCGACGTCCACAGGGCCCGCGTGATGGAAAAGCTCGGAGCGCATACGCTCCCCGATCTCGTCATCAAGGCGGCGAAGTGCGGGATACGGTAGGCATTTCGCAAGGGTCCGATTGCGCGATTCGCACCGCCGTCAGAGAGAGGAGTCAGTAGGACTACTTAGGTATTCGAACCAATGTTTTCCTTCTTCCTCATGGGCGACACTGCAGCAGGCGGGAGGCAGTTCGCGGGATTGCGTGGCAGGGGTTGGCGGCGGAAGCGTACGATTCGGCGACGGTCCGGGATCGGATCAGCCCCGTCCGGAATGCGGTAGGGATCGAAACTGCAACGATGCACCACGGGAGAGCGGAGTATACTTGAGCGGCTGGTGACGGCGCTTCCCGGGGCGGTGTCGGAGGCGGTCGAGCCTCACCGGCGTGGCGATACAGCCCGATGCCATGATTGAAGCGGGGTAGGGTGTGATGGATGACACGCAGGCCTGTGTTCAGTGTCCCGCACAGCAGGTATGTCCCTGGGGTAACCTTGAGGCGGCGGATCGCAAGCGCTTGGCGCAGGTCATCAATCGGCCGGGAGTCTTTCGGGCCGGGCGGCGCCTGTATCATGCCGGGGAATCGTTACGGTCGCTGTTCATCCTGCGTTCCGGATGTGTCAAGACTTGGAATATTACCGACACAGGAGAGGAGTACGTCATCCGCTTCCACATGCCGGGGGACGTGCTCGGGCTGGGCAGCATCTGTAGCGGGGTCTACGACTGCAATGCCATGTCACTGGATACCTGCAGTCTGTGCGAATTACCGTATACGAAGTTTCAGCGCATGGCGGAGCGCGTACCCTCCCTCAACGTGGTCCTGCTGAAAATGATGAGCCGGGAGATCCAGGAAGAAGAACGCACCACGCTCTTGCGTGGTCACCGCAGTGCGCCGGCCAAGATCTCGGCCTTCCTGTGTCGCCTCGCCGACAGCTTCGCCTCCCGGGGGTTCTCGGGGAGCGAGTTCAATCTCTCGATGGGGCGGAGGGAGATCGCGGACTACCTTGGTCTGGCCCTGGAGACCGTGAGTCGTACCCTAACGCAGCTGGACAACGATGGCGCCCTGTCGGTCAAGGGCAGGCGCATTCTGGTAAGGGACAGGGAGCACCTGGAATCCCTTGCCAGGTGCGCGACCTTGCCGGATCCGGTCACCGGTGAAATGCCCGAGTTCGACACGCAAGGCTAGCGGTTCCGGGCGGTCAGGCACCGAGTTGGGGTAGTCGCTCGGGCAGGTGGGCTCGCAGCTCGGATGGGCCCATCTGGGTGATGTTCTTGTCGAGTTCCAGTGTGATCAGACGCGCCGTTTCGGTACTCATGTGCTTGCGCAAGAGGCCTAGCAGCGCGGGTGCCGCTACGATGATAAGCTGTTTCAGATCCCCGCTCTCCCGTCCCCGGTCGAGTCGCTGCGAGATGTCCCTGACGAAGGTTCCCGCCTCGTGCTCCTTGGCGCCGACGGTCTGCCCCATGGCGTGGCGGCCCTGACCGCCGCTGTCGAAGGCGCGTCCTGGCGAGTCGGAATTGATGTCGCTTTCATGCAGTCGGCCTTCGGGGTGAACGAGGGTTTCGATCTCTTTCAGTGGTCCGATAGGGTTCTCGGCCTCCAGGAGCCGAGCCCTCGTGCTGTCCGCTACCAAAACCCAGGTTGTTTTCATTTCTGGACTCCCAAGTTGTGCCGCTCGCGGCGTGGTTTGATACCTCGTTGAATCGATCAAGCCGGGGACAGGATCGGCCGGGGCGTTCACATCCGGTTTTCGATCGGGGCCTTCGCTTTCGATAACCTGCCTGCCTGTCGGGACATCGCGTCCCTGTCGAGAATTCGGAACTGTTTCCTTTCCATCGACAGCAGCCCCGCCTGCTGAAACCGCGAAAGGATCCGGCTGATAGTCTCCGGCTTGATGTTGAGGTAGTTGGCGATGTCCGCGCGGGACATCGGCACGGTGAATTCGGCGGAAGAGTAACCGTGATGACCGTGCCAGTCGGCGACGTTCAGCAGGAATCCCGCAACGCGTTCGTCGGCGTGCTTGGTCGTCAACATCACCTGGAATCGCGCACCGTCCACGATGGCCTGACTCATTTGTCGCATCATCTCGCGTTGCAGGTCGGGCAACTCGCGACACATCTGCGCGATGTAAGTGAACGGTAACGAGCAGGCGCTGGTCGTATCCACGGCGGTGGCACTGCGCGTGTAGGCTTCCTGCGCAATGCCATCGAAGCCGACGACATCCCCAGCCATATGGAAACCGATGATCTGCTCCGATCCGTCTTCGGTCTGAAGGCAGGTTTTGACGACTCCTGCCCGAATCACGAACAGCGACGACAATGGATCGCCCGGAAGATATAGGTTGTCACCGCGTTCGTAAACTTGTTGCCAGATACCGTGCTGCGCGGCATGATCGCCGTCGCGGATGTCGGAAAACATCCCGATCAGGCAGCCCTTACGATACGAGCAAAAACCGCAATCCCTGCGGGACTTCAGATGTGCGAGTTTCCGTCCGTTGGTCATCTATACACCCTGAATTGACGCCTCCGTGTCGGAGCAAATTGCGACGGCGGTATTCAACGACACGTTACCATGAGGCCACAAAAAAGGTAACCGGCGGACCGATTCGGTGATTTTGCTCACGGTTTCCGACCTCCCGCTTTGGCGTCTGTGCATGGTCCACGGGGGAAGCGGGTCGCCCCCCGGACTATAATCGGAGGGTAGGGGCCCCAGGTGGGGCGTGATTGCGGAGGTTCGGGGTGGAACTATACCGGGAAGCGATCGAGAGGATCGGGAACCTTCTGGATGAAGCAAAGAAGACCGACATTGCGGAGCCGGCCGCCGGTTCGCTATCGACGGCCGATCGTTCTGGACGACCCTCGGTGCGCACTGTCACCCTTTCCCGCATGGACGAGAGGGGATTCGCCTTCTACACCGATCGCCGCAGCCGCAAGGGCAGGGAACTGGCGGACAACCCGCGTGCCGCGCTCTGCTTCTACTGGCAACCGCTCGGCCAGCAGGTGATCGTCGAAGGACCCGTCGAGCCTGTGGAAGACGTTGAAGCGGATAGAGACTGGGAGGTTCGGCGGCGAGGCTGCCAGCTTGCGGCCTGGGCGTCGCCACAATCCAGTGTCCTCGAAGACCCGGCGGTGCTGGAGAAAACCGTTGCAGAAGTGAAGTCACGTTTCATGGACCGTGTCGTCCCCCGTCCCCGTGAGTGGGTCGGCTTCAGGCTCGTTCCTGACCGTATCGAGTTCTGGAGGTCCGGTTGGCGTCATCTGCACACCCGGGTGTGCTATGAAAGACAGGGCGACGCCTGGTCGCGCCGACTGCTCTATCCCTGAACGAAAACGCATTTGGAGTGTAATGGGACAGCGCTTGTTATAGAATTCACGGCGCCGGCAGTGCGGCATGCAATTCAATGAGAAACTGACACGGAGACATCCATGAAAAAACTAACCACATTTGCTTCGGCTGCCGCGATTGCAGCCGCAGCGGCGTTACCCATGCAGTCAGCTCAAGCCTGGTGGGGCGGTCCCGGCTGGGGTAATGGTAATGGTTCTGGCTGGGGTGACGGTTTCGGCGACATGTTCGGCGACATGGACTTCAGCATGCGCGGCAGTGGCAGCGGGCGCGGCTATGGCTCTGGCTATGGTCGTGGCTACGGATATGGTAACCCCTACTACGGCGGATACGGC
>JAJDOJ010000093.1 GCA_022340215.1 Gammaproteobacteria bacterium | reverse complement strand
TCTACTGCGCTGATGGGAGCTCGGCTCAAATGCCCCCGATTTTTCGTTGCGTAGGCCCACTATGCGCCTCAAAATCGTGAACATTTGATCTCGCTCTCCCATCATGCTCGCTACGATCACCTAAGTCCGACAGGCTCCTAGTGCTCTGTCCGAAAACAATGGATATCAAGGCATCGAGGGCTTGCACGATGGGCTTCATTCCTGGCATCCCCTCGCTCATGAGGAAGGATGAGCCCTGCCCGTGTCTCTCTGAACTCCTAATGCGCCTTGCCGGGTACCGGGAAGGTATCGTCCCGGGGGTCTTCAGGGGGTGGGCGGGACCACGCACGGCGGGCCGTATCGACCACGGTTCCTGTCCGATCGACGTAGCAGGTGATCTCCAGTTCGACCTCCGAGCCTTCGGACATTTCGCCGATCACCACGTTGTCGACATAGAACCCCTGCGGGACAGCATGCGCGTTGCCGTAGCGCAGGAAACGGGTAAAGCCGGGGGAGCTAGATTGCGATTGGGTCGTGTCCCGGCAGGCCTGCGTGGCGCGTGCCGCCTCTGGACGCAGGAAGGACTCGACCGCGATCTGTGCCCGCGGCAGTGCCAGGTACACGGCGACCAGGGCGAACGCACCGATGACGAATAGCGGTATGACCGAGCGTGCGCCGCCCGAACGGGCGACGGGTTTCGCGCGGCGCGCCAGCCCGGGTGGCGTTCGATCTTCTGAGGTCATGGGCGATTCCCTGTGTCGGTTCGCCTCGACCCTAACGGGATGCACGGGACCGATCAACCGGCCTCACGGGGAAAGCGATGGGCAAAGCGGTTAGAATCCCTTTTTTTGCAATGCAACGGATCAATTTGCGATGAAACGATCGCGAAGGCCACGACGCAGCTTGCGGGATGCACACCGCACGTCGGCGTGGGAATGAACGTGGGCATTCCGACCGGGTGGGGCAGCATCAATGTCGACGTAGGTAGCGGCGGCTGGTACGGACGGCCCTTCTGATGCGGACCGATAGTCGAAGTGGCGAGGGCAAAGGGTGGTTGGCGAGATGGCCGACCTGTCGATAGCGGACCTGAAGAAGAGTGGTTTGGTGAAGTAGCGCGCCAAGTCAGCTTAATGCAGCGTAACTCGACGCTTGAATTTGGTTCCATACATAAGGCGATTGCCGGATAAAGGCATGCCAGATCGCGCCGGGTGAGCTGCGAAGCAGTGAACGGCTTGGGCAGGAAGCCCAAGACCGGTGCCCAAGCAAAGCAGGGACAGCGCCGCGCCGGGATCGTTCGTCATCAAGGCGCGACGACAGGCGCATCGTCGAATGATGGAACGGTTGTCGCAACACGGAGGACGGACGAAAAGACAAGCAGGAAAGTCTGTCATTTGACAGAAATCGCCTGATGCGCCGCATAGGTGCTGGAGAGCACGGCGCCGGGGTTACGGACACCGGGCTTGGCTCGCGCACTGCGATCCGACGGCGCTGGGGAACGGGTCGCGACCGATTGACTGGCACTGGGTCAGAACGCACCCGATTCGAAGTCCCGGTAGGCCTGCAGGATCTCCGCACGGGTATTCATCACGAACGGGCCCATACGCGCTACTGGCTCGTTGAGCGGCCTGCCCGCGATCAGCAGGAAGCGGTTGGCCGCGGCCTGGCCGTGAATCTCGACCCGTTCCCCGGGACCGAGGACCGCGAGACCACCGGAGGGAATCTCGGTGGCATCCCCAGGCGTGCCGTTGTCTACGATCAGGCGGCCTTCGACGGAATGAACGAAGGCGTTGTGGGTATCCGCGAGGACCTCTTCGAAGACTGCGCCCGCGGGCATCGACACGTCCATATACACGGGTTCCGTCGTCACGGCGTTGACCGGGCCTACGGCACCTGATTGCGTACGTCCCGCGATGACGCGGACCTCGATTCCGCCATTGCGCTGTTCTACAGCAACCTCGTCCGGACTGTACTCCTGGTAACGCGGTTCAGTCATCTTCTCCGAGGCGGGCAGGTTGATCCAGAGCTGGTAGCCCCACAACAGTCCGTCCTGCTGTTCCGGCATCTCCGAATGCAGGATACCGCGACCCGCCGTCATCCATTGGACGCCGCCCGGTTCCACGACACCCTCGTGGCCCTTGCTGTCGGCGTGACGCATCCGGCCCGCCAGCATATAGCTCACCGTTTCGAATCCGCGATGGGGGTGCTCGGGAAACCCGGCGATGTAGTCCCCGGCCTGATCGGAGTGCATCTTGTCCAGCAGGAGGAAGGGATCCAGCCGATCCAGCCGCGCGTCGCCGATGTAGCGCGTCAACCGCACACCCGCGCCATCGGATGTGGGTGTTCCTTCGACCAGTCGGGTCACCCCGCGGTTTCTGTCTGCTTGTGCTGCCTGTGTGGTCATGTCTCGCACCTGATGGCCTGTCTGGATTGATCTTGATGACGCCCAGTATGATTAGTCGGAATGGAGGAATAAATATGGGAAAAGTGAAATAAATGTTCTTGATTATGGAACATAGGCCCGGGTGTCAGGAACCACCCCGGCGCTCGATGCCTCCGATCACGGCTCGGCTATACTGAGCGGTCCCGCAGATTTGAACGGCTCACCGAGGGGGCAACGAAGGGTATCAAGGTGGTGGCGCCGGACAGCGCGATCGACAACGGGCAGACCGTGACCGTCGAGGCGACCTTCGAGATCCTGCACACCGGTAAGACGCACACCGACAACGACATCATGATCCATCTGCAACCGGCCAATGTCCTGTTCCTGGGAGACGCCGTGGGATACCACCGGATTCTGGACATGGACGACGGCAGTTTCCCCCGGGAACGCGGAGGCTATCGACGACGAGCTGGGCAAGCACGTCAGCCTGAGCTATCTGAAGATCGAGGCGGCCGAATTCTGACTGTCGAAGTCGCTTTGTCGCGCTTCGCCTTCCACTCCGGAAACCAAACCGGCGCCCGAGGGCGCCGGTCCTCCTCAAAAGTTTCGTGAGTCTTTACTTGGCCCGGGATTCCTCTTCCTTCGGGGTTGCCGCTTCGGTCTCGGCCACTGCGACGTTTTCCGGGGTCCTGTCGTAGTACCGGCTGTACCGGCCATAAGGGCCCCTGTCTCTATCAGCATCGAAGAGCGCGTCGATGCGTGCCTGGCGTGCATCCATCCAGTCGCGGTGAGCCGCACCCCACGGATCTACCCAGCGGAACCATGCATCGCTCTGGGCCCGGTGCCAGTCGTGGAGGGAGTCCATCCAGCGGCGCTGGTTATCCATCAGGGACAGGTGCCAGGCAGACTCCCGGTCCATGAAATCGCGCATCGCCGCGCTGTCGGCCAGCGCGAATTCCAGTTGCCCCAATCCATAGGGATCGAAATACAAGGGCGCCGCATAGTCGTAGTAATACACCGGTGCGGTGACGACCGGGCTCTGCGACGCCTTCGTGGCCTCTTCTTGCGCAGAGGCCTGCATGCCGGCAGCGGATACCAGCAGCGCGGCCAGTGCAAGCGAACTCAGTTTTCTCAACATGACGATAACCCCCGTTTTTCTCATACATCCACATCACGGCAGGGACGTCTCTTGCCTAGGTAAATCATAAAATAAGCAATAACTAATTTTATTGATATAGATCAGGTTCGAGGTGGATTTTTCGTTGCGGAGGGCCCTGGATAAACGGTGTGCTTGGGAAAGTCGCTTTCCACCGCTCGCGCACCCATGGGGGAGAAATGGTGGACTGCGCTGCGCTTGTCCACCCTGCCGATCATTCAGAGGGGATGAAGCGAAGGGAGCAGATGGGAGGAGCAGAGATACCCGTCGCGGACAGGTTTTCACGAGAAAGTGTGTGTCATATTCGTTTCGTGGCAAGGCGCGATGACGCGTAATAGCCGCTCTATTGCAAGGAATCGCAACGCCGCCACGGGACGAA
>JAJDOJ010000092.1 GCA_022340215.1 Gammaproteobacteria bacterium | reverse complement strand
TTTGCGGTCGAACTCGTCGGAGAGCCGCTTCAGAAACAGCATGCCGAAGATGAACTCCTTGAACTCCGAGGCGTCCATCTTGCCGCGCAGGATGTCGGCGGCCTTCAGAAGGAAGGACTCGAGCTGGGCGAGGGTGATTTTCTCCGTCTTCAAGTCAGATCCTCACGGGAAACGTGGCTGTATAACGTTGTGGTAACCGGCAGCCGGAGCGCAGCGTAGGCTGTCCGAGTGAGCGAGAGCGAACGACGTTGACCACCTTGTGTACGCCCGGTATGGGCGTGAACTGATGGGGTGCAAGTCCCCTGTAGGAGTACCTGTAATGTCCTTCGGACCAACTGTAACTATACTAGCTGACGGCAAGGGCAAACCCGCGAGGGGATGTCAGGAGGAAGCCTGAGTGCAAATGTGCGAGCCGACGGACAGAAACCGCATAGAAGGCTTGGTCCCGCACAAGATGACGAAGCCCATCAGGTGCAGGGATAGGGTAAATGCGACGGTTGTGCACGGAAAGTTCATGTCCTCTTATCAGGGGAGATCCGTCTCACTTGCGGCTCGTGCCGCGATGGGAGTCGAACTGATGGCCAGTCCGAAAGTGCTGGTATCGCCACCGGACCCTACCGAGACTCGGGCAGCGCGTCTGGCGGCAACGTCCGACGTGATGGGGCAGAAGTCAGCAGACGGCATAGTCGCCAACCGCCCACCGTAATGGGTGGGACACGGTGAAGGCCTGAATCTTCGGCAAAGAGAGAGCCGCGCATTTCTCAGGGACCATAACGCACCCGACCGGGTGAAGTGGTCTTGACGAAATGTGTCGCAGCCAGCTTTGGAGGAGGCCATCGGGGTTCCTTTCAATTCCGAAGGAAGCGCCCTGTGCGGACCCGCATGCGGGGTGCTGTGGGAGCTGGGGGAGAGAAACCCCCGGCGACCCCCCGATTATGCCATCGGTGCCGGAGAACTCAGGACGATTCCTTCTTCGCGAGCTCTCGGAGCGCGCGGTTGACGTCCTCGGATGTCTTAAAGTGTTCCGCTACATCCGGATCTAGCACGACGACATTGCTTCCCTCTGCGTAACGCCGAGCGTACTTTCCACGAACTCCACCGCTGAAGTCGTACTCGGCCCGCATCTCGGCAACCTTGTTCTTGTCGTCAGGCTTGCTCATAGTCTCTACGCGCCCGCCGGGTGGCTTCCCGAGCGCTTACGATTCTTATACCGTCTTTTGCCTCGGAATGCACGACCACGATCAATTGGCTCCGAAACGACTGCCCGATCAGCACGAACCGCGCCTCGTCCTCCGAATGATCGGGATCACCGACTGTGACAGAAAGAGGGTCCCCAAACGCCGTTGACGCATCCTCAAACGAAACACCGTGCTTCTTCAGATTCGCAACGGCTTTCCTCGCATGCCAAGCGAATTCCAGCGCCATGGTGCGAAACAGTCTACCCTAAGCCTAGCGTGCGCATTTCCTGATATCGGCATAACGCCTGGCGTAACCGGACCCATAAAGCAGAGCGACGAACACCAGGCATAGGGGTCAGGTCTCGCTTTGTTGCGCTCGTTCGAGACATAGAGGCCCATAAAACAATCTAGACTCGACCGCGTTCCCTTTCTCAACGCAGATAGATCTGGTTTTTGAAATCTTCCCACGGCTAATGTTGGCTCCTGCCGTCAGTGGCACGGATCAAGACTTGACCCCGGTGTTGCCGCCGCCTTCAGCGCTGTTTGGACGATACTGAGCGAACCCTCACATTGCAGTTCAATTGCTGCTGCTCTGGCGGACGCGGCAAGAGGTCTTCTGGCCTGAACGCTGGAATCGAGGCGAATCGGGCGCGCCAGCACCCCAAAACCGAAGGAATACCCTCGGTGGCCACGGATTTCATCAAGATTTGTACAACAATGAGGTGCTAAACGCGTGAGAAAGGGAGCGAAATTGGCTTTGCGCATTGTGCGGGCGTACTCTTTTTATTGCCTAAACCTACGCTATTGTTTTTGTTGGAGTAAAGAATTCCAAGAAGCTTGACAACAACGGAGACGTGGCTATGGACAGCAGCGCAGTTGCAATATATCCCCCTTTACCTCCGGGGAATCTGGGTGTACAGGAAAACCTGGGTTTCACGACTCTGCAGAAAGCGATTCTGTCGGCCGAGGTCAAACGGGACCCTTTTCCCTATCTCATCATCGATCAAGCGTTCTCCGGCGACGAGCATCGAGATCTACTGCGCGAACTGCCCGGCGATCGCCATTACAGATGGAAAGATGGACGGGGGTTTCGGGGCGTGCTCCGCCTCGAGCGAGCTCATTTTTGTCTGCTCCGGGCTCGCCGTCTGCGCCAACTCCGCGATCTGATGTTGTCGGAGCCTCTTTCACGCCTGCTGGTCTCGAGGTTCGGAGGGCTTCCGTCGGCCCCGCCGGGTTGTTCCAGGGTCACGCCTCGACTCAAACTGTTTAGGGACAGGGCTGGCTACACCTTAGGTGCACACGTCGATGGTTGGCGTACTGCCTTGGTGCTCGTCATCTACCTGAAAATCGCCGACGACTCAGTTGCGATGCAGCTTTACCGCCCCCATGAGGAGCTCGAATGGTGCGAAGGCCATCACATACCCATCGATGCGTTTGAAAAAATCGCCCACACACCGCTGAACTCCGGATCCGGAATATGTATCCCCAGAGAGCAGAACTCGTTCCACGCGGTTAACGGTGGAGAACCCGTAGACTCCGTTCGAGATGGTTTGATGTATGCGCTTTACTGGCAGGACGAATCTCTGTCGTCAAAAATTGCGGCTAAACTGAACCGTACCCCTCTCCTGGCCATGGATAGTCGATGACGCTCGAGCTCTGCGATATGTGGTCTTGAACCCGGCCAGTCGATCGAAATCCCGCATACCGAGTTAGCGCTGATCAACGCGCTGGTTGGGGTGGACAACGGATTCCAGGTGAGTGGTGGCGCCGAGGGTGTGGGAAGGGTGACCACGCGTTCGGTTGTGATCTCGACTGTTCTTCGACGAACCCACCGCGGGTCTCGGTCCGGTCGTCGCCGCCGAGTTGGACGAACTCATCGTCAGGCTGCGCGATGCCATGCACATCGGCATCCTGATCGTCACCCACGACCTGGACAGCGTGGCGCGTATCGCCGACCGTGTGACCGTGCTGGATGAAGGCCGGTCCGTCATGGTCGGCACGCTCGACGAGATCCGACACAGCCCGAACGAAAGGGTGCAGGCGCTGCTGACCCGAACGCCGGGTGTCGGGATCGTCGACGAGGATGCCTATCTGCGCCGGCTGACGGGTGACCGATCCCAGGGTGCGGATCCGTTGCCTGGTTTCCGTCGCCCGACGCCGGATTGCGCCCCGGTCCGCACCGGATCGCAGGGCGGCCCGACTATACTGTGGACGAGACCGACGCCGGGGACACCCGTCCATGAGCCTTTGCCCGACGCCGGGGACACCCGTCCATGAGCCTTTGCCCGGCGACGAACAGGGCACGATCTGATTCGCGGCGATGAGATGCGACAGCGTCAATGACACTGCCGTCGGACTGTTCGTGAGCGTGGCGCTCCTGGTCCTCGTCGTGGTGTTGATCCGGATCGCGGGCACGGGGTGGAGCGGGATCGCTATCGGGTGCGCTTTTCGAGCATCACAGGTATCTTGCCGGGCAGCGTGGTCACGGTCAGCGGATATCGGGTAGGTGGGTCAGGTCGTGGCGATCTCGCCGGGTGGGGTGGATGGAAAGCGCGAATTCGAGGTGGAGATCTCCGTCACCAGCGGTTGGCGAATCCCGGTCGACAGCGTCGCGAGAATCGTTTCTCCGGGCCTTCTGGCCTCGTATCAAATCGACATCGTGGAGGGCGAGAGCCCGCGGATCATCGATCCCGGTGACACGATCCGGGGTGAGCCGCCGGTCAGCCTGACGGCCTCGGTCAATGCCGTGGCCGACCAGGCCGCGACCTACCAATCCGCGGCTCGGCCCTCGGGAGACGGCCTGCACGGCCCTGGTGGAGGCCTTCGGGGTTGCGCTCGACGAGGTCTACCTCAGCTACCTGAACGATTTGTCCGGGTCCCTGGAACAGTCGGATTGAACTCCGGCACGAGTCTGGCCGGGATTCCACGTATCTCCCGTCTGGCATGGCCGTCGCTCCCCGGCGTCAATGGTGCATCTGGTCAGCCGCCGCGTCTCCATCGATGGAACCGTTCCACCCAGCGCAACAATCCCTCGGGTGTGTGTGCGCGTCGCCAGTTGCCGGCCGCGAACCGGTTGGCCTCCATCAGGGTGGGATAGACGTGGATGGTTCCGAGGATCTTCTTCAGACCCAGGCCGTGCTTCATGGCAAGCACGTATTCGGCGATCAGTTCCCCGGCGTGCGATCCCACGATGGTGGCCCCCAGGATCCGGTCCCTGCCCGGCGGGGTGAGGACCTTGACCATTCCCTCGGCTGCCTCGTCCGTAATGGCCCGGTCGAGGTCGGCGATATCGTAGGTGGTGACCTCGTGAGGGATACCTTTCTCTTTCGCTTCCTGTTCGTTGAGCCCCACCCTCGCGACCTCGGGATCGGTGAAGGTCGCCCACGGGATCACCGAGTAGTCGACCCGGAATCGCTTGATGCCGCCCAGCAGCGCGTTGACCGTTGCGTACCATGCCTGGTGAGAGGCGGTGTGCGTGAACTGGTAGGGGCCGGCGACGTCGCCACAGGCGTAGATGGTCGGGCAGGTGGTCCGCAGGGTGTCGTCGACCCGTACGGTACCGCCTTCGGTGAGCTCCACACCGGCCGCATCCAGGCCAAGATCTTCGGTGTCGGGTCTGCGCCCGATCGCGACCAGGACCGTATCGAATTCGATGGGAACCTCCTGTTTCCGATGGACGCAGATCGCCCGGCGTGATCCGTCGTCTCGCTCGAAACGCAGCACACGGTATCCGGTGCGTAGTTCCACGCCCTCTGCGGCGAGTCGCACCGCCAGGCGTGCAGAGACATCCTCGTCCTCGCGCGGCAGGATGCGCGGCAGCATCTCCACCAGGACGACCCGGCTGCCCAGTCGAGCAAAGGCCTGTGCCATTTCGCATCCGATAGGCCCGCCGCCCAGCAACAGGAGCCGCCCGGGGCGTTCCCGGACCTGCCAGATGGTGTCGGAGGTGAGGTAGCCGATGTGTTCGATGCCCTGCAGTGCCGGAACGAAGGGGCGTGCCCCGGTGGCCAGGATGATGTTTCTCGTGGTTAGCGGTCTGTCTTCGACCTCGACGCGCCAGGGAGAGGTGATGCGAGCCGCGCCGTGCAGGCACTCCACACCGAGACGGGTGTAACGCTCGGCCGAATCGTGCGGTTCGATGGTACGCACGACCCGCTGGACCCTTTGCATGATGTCTTTGAGGTCGAAATCGGCCTGGATCGACCTGAATCCCAGATCGGGGGACCGCTGGATCTGTCTAGCGAAGTCTGCCGAACGCAACAGTGCCTTGGACGGGACGCAGCCGGTATTCAGACAGTCGCCGCCCATACGGTCTTTCTCGACCAGCGTGACGCGGGCCTTGAGCGTGGCGGCGATGTAGGCGCTCACCAGACCGGCGGAACCGCCACCAATGACAACGAGGTTACGATCGAAGCGTCCGGGGCGGGCGTGCCCGTGGAGTCGCCTGTGCATCATGGACGCGGCGGGGCGAACGCGTGAACTCGTGAAGGACGCACCGGACGGATGCCGGTGGTCTCCTCAGGCACTTCGACCGTCGACATGCTCGGATGCCTCTTCGTGCAGGGTTCCCGAGGCGAGTGGCCCCGGGTCCTTTGGCTCGACCTCGGGACCGAGCAGGACCGCAAGCCAGCGGGTTTCCTCGCTTGCGTCGAGGGCGATCTTGATCGTAATGGTCAGTGGTACGGACAGGAACATGCCCACCGGGCCCATCACCCATCCCCAGAAAACCAGGGACAGAAACACCACCAGGGTCGACAGGCCGAGTTCCCGGCCCATGAACTTCGGTTCCACGAGATTTCCGATAAGACTGTTGACCGCCACATAGACCGCAACCGTCCAGAGCGCCGTAGCAGGTCCGAGTTGCACCAGCGCCAGGAGCACGGCGGGGACCGCGGCAATGATCGAACCAATATTGGGGATGAAGTTGAGCATGAAGGCCAGCGTCCCCCAGAGTACGGGATAGTCGACCCCCAGGACATGCAGGCAGACCGCTATCAGGAAACCGGTTATCAGACTGGTAAGGCTCTTGATCATCAGGTAGTTGTTGATCGTCTTCCCGATCTCCTGGAACCGCGGGAGGGTCTTCCCCGGTTCCCTGAGAATGATCGCCATCTTGGCGGGCAGGCCCGAGGCCTCGAGCAGGATGAAGATCACAGTGATGAAGATCAGGAAGGAATTGGTCAGCACACTGCCTAGACTGTTCAGAAGGGAGGCCGCGAGGTTCATTGCCTTGCCCGGATCCATGTACTTGAATAGGAACTCCCGATCTGGCGCGACCGATACGCCCTTGCTGTCGAGCCAGTTGATCGATGTGGAAATCATGGTCCTCAGACGCCCCTCGTATTGGGGAATATTGGCAGAGAAGGAGTCCACTGACGAACCGACTAAGGCCGCGACGGTAATCAGTATGACGATGATCGCCAGGATGACGATCACAAGCGCCACCAGGGTCGGCAATCCCTTTCGCTCAAGCCAGAACATCGGTGGTGCGCTGATGACGGCGATGAATATGGACAGCAGGGAAGGCACCAGCAATGGTGCGGATGCCTTGAGTCCCGCAATGATAATGAACAGCGCGGCGACGGTGACCACCTTCTGCTCGGGACTGTTCGCGCTGATGAGGGTATTCAAGACAGAGGCGCCTCTCGAACAGGTAGCGGGACTCGGGGCGGGAAACCACCGACAAAGCGTGAGAGACAAACGACTCGGGGCGCGTTATCCCGCCCAGTCTTCGATCACCTTACCGTACGTCCGGCCACCGATATCGTCGTGTCGGGAGTTCGGCGCGTCTCGCCGCAGGTGGAACTGGGAAGCGTTCATTCGGCGCCGCTCACGGTCTGCGGGGGCATCCATTCTGTCGCCCCGTATACCACAATCCAGTACATCCGGAAACTTGGGTAAACGGGGCTGGTTTCGGCAGCGCTCGACAGGACGATAGGGGGAGTGCCGCTGGCGTCGACCCGGAACGGCTGCCTACACCGGAATCCAGCGCGGGGCTCACGGAAAGAACACCCGCGCGCCAAGGCCGAGAAACAGCGTGTCGAGGTTGGCGGTGTTTGTAGTGCCGTCTTGCAGCTTGATGTCCGGGCGGAAAAAAAGGTACTTGGTTTCTACCTCCAGGGCGATATTGTCTACCACGAAGTAGTCCAGGCCCAGGCCGAGAGAAGCCGCTGGGGCGAAGTCGCGCGACTCGAATTTGGGTCCCTCGGGACTTTCCCCGATGGCGGTGGTGTCGTTGAATTCGTTGAAGCCGAAGCCCACGCCTGCCAGTGCGTAGGGGACCAGACGGTGTTCGAGGAGCGGATAGCGAGCCCGCACCTGGGCGAGGAAGTCCCAGACGCTCATCTCGTTGATCTTCACCCCCAGAGTGTCGGAATTGACCTCCGTCTCGTAGTAGTCGATTGCAAGTTCGATTCCCAGATAGCGGGTAGTGTCAGCGCCCAGTACGATTGAGCTCAGCTGCTGCTGACCGACGCCCGTCTGTGCGGTGAGGCCCTGGCTGAAGTGTGCGTCCTGCAACCACCAGCCCCCGAAGCGCAGGCCGAAGTAGCCGCGCGGACCATCGGGGTGCTGCGGGCGCCAATCCACGCCCGGGAACGCGTCTGCCGGCGCAGCCTGGGGAAAGAAAAGCCGAAGGCCGGCCGAGAGGATGGTGGCGTCCAGATTGACTTCGATGGGCTGTGGGGGAATCTCGGGATTGCCGCGGTAGACCTCATCCAGCGTTGGTCTGAAGAACAACTGCTTGACTTCGAGGTTGAGGGCGACGTTGTTCGCGACGAAGTAGTCGGCCCCCAGCCCAATGGTCCCGGCGATGGCCGAGGTCTTGCCCGACAGCGAGGGCACCCCGGGTTGATCTGACAGCTGGCGCGGGTCGCTGAGTTCGGAGAAGCCGATTCCAACTCCGCCGACCAGATAGGGGACCAGCCGGTCTTGGAACAGCGGGTAACGGATACGCGCTTGGGGGACAATACTGTAGGCCGTGATCTCACCGATCCCGCCGTCGATGCCTTGGACGTCGTAGGGGGGCTCGTAGTAGTCCAGGGCCAGTTCGAGGCTCAGATAGCGGCTGAGGTCTAACCCGAGTTGGGCGTTAGCCGAATCGAATGGCGGATTGTCCTCGAACTCGAACGGTGCGGCGAAGGTCATGTTGGACGGAAACGTCAGGGCGAAACGCAGGCCCACGTAGCCCCTCAGCCAGTCGCCGTCGTAGAGCCAGCCGCCTGCTCCGATCGCCGGCGCGGCGTCCGCCGGCGCGGCGTCCGTCGGCGCGGCGTACGCCGGCCCCAGCACGGTGAGCAGGATCGTCGCCACCACGAGCCGTATCACTGTGGCAACCCGGAGCGGGCCGGGCAGCCCGGTGCGACGTACCCGATGGTTCTGTCGCCGCGTGTACACCTCCTGCGGGCTGGTTTGTCTATCTGGAAGCGGCATGTGGCAAGTCCTGTTGTTGGTGATGGGGCTGTGCGTCAGGTCTCCTACTACTCCGGAATCAGGTCGTACGGATGGCCCAAGGTTCGTGTCAAAGGTCCGTCTGTTTCCAGGTAGGGGCGAAGGCCGGTACCTGGTCGGTTCGACACCCTTGGGACCGTCCGGGTAACTGCCTGCCTTCAGACCCCGCCATCAGCAAACGTGCCTGTCTCGGTCGACGGAAAGGACGCTCTATTTGGATCTGGTGCCGACTTCACGGCGGTGCAGGACAGTCTGTTCCAAACGAATCTGGTGGTGACATACACCTGAAGGTCGGAGCGGGCCCGGGTTATTCATTTCGGTCCGGTGACTGACCCGTACGATTGGCAAGTATCGCGGCTGCGGCGCAAGATTGACAAGGGCGTCGAACGGCAGCACACGATAATTCGTACACTTCCGGGGATCGCAACCCGGCGAATGGCCTTCCCAATGCCCATCCCGATACGGGATACCAGCTTTCCAGCGCTGACCATCGCAGGTGTCCCGGATTCCTCCGGTGTCCAGGCAAAAAAAGCCGCCGAAATCGGCGGCTGTAAGGCTAGCCCGGCGCGTGGCCCGGTTTGTTTCTTGTTAGTTGTCCTTTGTCGTCAGTCCCAGTTCAGTGCACCGCCGGTCTGGTACTCGGTCACCCGGGTCTCGAAGAAGTTTTTCTCCTTGTTCAGGTCAAGCACTTCAGACATCCAGGGAAACGGATTGGCGGCCCCGGGATACTGCTCCGGGAGACCGATCTGCGCGCACCGCCGGTTGGCGATGAAGTGCAGGTACTCCTCGAACATCGGGGCATTCAGCCCCAGCACGCCGCGCGGCATGGTATCGTGTGCGTACTGGGTCTCGATGTCCACCGCCTCGCGGATGATACCGATCAGTTCGTCCTGGAACGCCTCGCTCCACAGATGCGGATTCTCGATCTTGATCTGGTTGATCACGTCGATGCCGAAATTCATGTGCATGGACTCGTCGCGCAGGATGTACTGGAACTGCTCGGAGGTGCCGGTCATCTTGTTACGCCGCCCCATGGAGAGGATCTGCACGAAACCGACGTAGAAGAAAATGCCTTCAAAGATGACATAGAAGGCCACCAGCTCGCGCAGCAGTTTCCGATCGTTTTCCGGCGTGCCGGTGCGAAACGCCGGATCGCTCAGGTGCTGGGTGAAGGGCAGGGCCCACTCGGCCTTGCGCGCCACCGCCGGGATCTCCCTGTACATATTGAAGACCTCTCCCTCGTCCATGCCCAGCGATTCCACGACGTACTGGTAGGCGTGGGTATGCAGGGCCTCCTCGAAGGCCTGGCGCAACAGGTACTGGCGACACTCGGGGTTGGAGATGTGCCGGTAGACCGCGAGGACGAGATTGTTCGCCACCAGCGAGTCGGCTGTAGAGAAGAACCCGAGGTTCCGCTTGATGATCGTACGCTCCTCCGCGGTCAGCCCGTCAGCGCTCTTCCACAGGGCGATATCCGCGTTCATGTTGATCTCCTGCGGCATCCAGTGGTTAGCGCAGGCGTCCAGGTACTTCTGCCAGGCCCATTTGTACTTGAACGGTACCAGCTGATTGAGGTCGGCCCGGCAGTTGATGATCCGCTTGTCGTCGACCTGAATCCGGTGCGCCCCCATCTCGATGGACTCGAAGCCGAGATTACCGGTACCCGTGTCACCGGGTGAAGGAATCGGATCGACAACCGGCGCCTCGCCGGCCGTACGCATCAGGGATACGATATCCCCTCGGGTGGCCTGTTTCGAAGGCTGGCGCGGTGCGCGCCTCTGTTGGGTGCCGGTCAGTGGGTCGTCCCAGTTCAGCATGTCGGTGTTCTCCTCGATGTTTCGTTCTTGTTCGTGCAGCGTGGGTCGAAGTATCTTCAATCCGGCTTGATCCAACGGTCGCCCGTCAGGTTCGGAAACCGTTCCGGGTCGGGAAGCTCGATCCGGTCTCGATGCCGCCGTCCATCCGGTGGCGGCCGGTTCGCGGCGTTTCCGGCCCTCGGCCCGACGTAGTCGCGGATGTCGTCGCGGGTCGGGTCGACGGAGCGCTGGCGGAACTGATCCAGCGCTCGGGCCCTGATCAGACGCGCGTTTCGTCGCTGGGAGTCTCGATGGGCCCGGTTCACTGGCAGGCCTCGCATTCCGGATCCAGGATCGAGCAGGCTTTGACTTCCGCCTCGGAGTCCTCTTGCTCCTCGCTGCCGGAGGGCACGGCATTGAGGTTGTTGAACCGCCCTGCCATGGTGCTCTTCTCGACATGCGTGGCGCCCATCGATCGCAGGTAGTAGGTGGTCTTCAGACCTCGGACCCAGGCCAGGGTGTAGAGGTTGTGCAGTTTCTTGCCCGACGGCTCGGCCATGTAGAGATTGAGCGACTGAGCCTGATCGATCCATTTCTGCCGCCTCGCCGCCGCCTCCACCAGCCAGCGCGGATCGATCTCGAAGGCCGTGGCGTAGCGCTCCTTGAGGTCGTCGTCGACACGGTCGATGGCCTGCAGACTGCCGTCGTAGTACTTCAGGTCGTTGACCATGACCTCGTCCCAGAGTCCCGCCGCCTTCAGTTCATTGACCAGGTGCAGGTTCATCACCGTGAACTCGCCGGAGAGATTCGACTTGACGAACAGGTTACGGTAGGTCGGTTCGATGCTCTGGGTGACGCCACAGATGTTGGAGATCGTCGCCGTCGGCGCGATGGCCATGGTGTTGGAGTTGCGCATGCCCACGCTCTGCACCCGTTCGCGCAGCCCGTCCCAGTCCATGGTCACCGAGAGGTCGACGTCCAGGTAACCGTTACGCTCCTCCTCGACGGTCCTGACCGAGTCGATCGGCAGGATGCCCTGGCTCCACAGGGAACCCTCGAACGAGGCGTAGGTTCCCCGCTCTTCGGCCAGGTCCGTCGAGGCGCTGATGGCGCAGTAGCTCACCGCCTCCATCGAGCGGTCTGCGAACTCGGTCGCCTCCTCGGACGCATACGGGATGCGCAGCGTGTACAGCGCATCCTGGAAGCCCATGATCCCCAGCCCGATGGGGCGATGACGCAGGTTCGAGCGCCGCGCCTTTGCCACGCTGTAGTAGTTGTAGTCGATGACGTTGTCCAGCATGCGCACAGCGATGGCGACCGTGCGATCCAGCTTTTCGAGCATCAGGCCGTTCTCGTCCACGTGCCGTGCCAGGTTCACCGATCCCAGGTTGCAGACCGCGATCTCGTCGTCGGAGGTGTTGAGCGTGATCTCCGTGCACAGATTCGAGGAATGTACGATGCCCTTGTGCCGTTGCGGCGAGCGCAGGTTGCAGGGGTCCTTGAACGCGATCCAGGGGTGGCCGGTCTCGAACAGCATGCTGAGCATCTTGCGCCACAGGTCCAGGGCCTCGATTCGCTTGAAATTGCGTATCTCGCCGCGTTCCGCGCGCTGCTCGTACTGGACGTAGCGTTCCTCGAAGCGCTGGCCGTAGAGGTCGTGGAGGTCTGGCGTCTCGTCGGGCGAAAACAGTGTCCACTCCGCCTTGTCGGCGACGCGTTTCATGAACAGGTCCGGGATCCAGTTGGCCGTGTTCATGTCGTGGGTGCGGCGACGGTCGTCGCCGGTATTCTTGCGCAGCTCGAGAAACTCCTCGATGTCGATGTGCCAGGTCTCGAGATACGCACAGACCGCGCCTTTGCGCTTTCCACCCTGGTTGACGGCGACCGCCGTGTCGCTGGCGACCTTCAGGAAGGGCACGACACCCTGCGACTTGCCGTTGGTTCCCTTGATGTGTGCGCCCATGCCGCGAACCCGCGTCCAGTCGTTGCCCAGTCCGCCGGCGAACTTCGACAGCAGGGCGTTGTCCCTGACCGAGGAATAGATCCCCTCGAGATGGTCCGGGACGGTGGTCAGGTAGCAGCTCGAGAGCTGTGGGCGCAAGGTGCCGGAGTTGAACAGGGTAGGCGTCGAGCTCATGAAATCGAAACAGGAGAGCAGGTTGTAGAACTCGATCGTGCGTGCCTCGCGCTCGACCTCGTTGATCGCCAGTCCCATCGCCACCCGCATGAAGAAGGCCTGAGGGAGTTCAAAACGTGTGGATTCGCTTTGGATGAAGTAGCGGTCGTACAGGGTCTGCAGGCCCAGGAAGGTGAACTGCAGGTCGCGCTCTGGCCGGATAGCCTTTCCGAGGGCCTCGAGGTCGTATTCGATGGCCAGACGCGGTTCGAGCAGCTCGAGCTCGACGGCCCGCTTGACGTAGTCCTGGAAATATTCCGGGTAGGCCTCCGCCATCTCGTCGAAGGTCGCCGCCATCGGGCGACCGTGCAGGAAGGTGAGGGCCTCGCGGCGCAGGCTGTCGAGCAACAGGCGGGCCGAGACGTAGGTGAAATTCGGTTCCTTCTCGATCAGGGTGCGGGCGCTCATCGCCAGGGCGGCGCCGACCTCCGACTCCGCCACGCCGTCGTAGAGGTTTCGTCGCGTTTCCTCGATGATCGGGGCGCAGTCGACGTCTTCGAGGTCGCGACAGGCCTCGTCCACGACCCGGCGAAGCCGGTCCAGGTCGAGCGGACGGCGCCCGCCGTCCGCGGTGGTCACGTGCAGTTCGGAGACGCTCCCCAGGGCTGCCCCGGACGCCTTCATCGCCTCCGAACGCTCGCGCGCGCGCTGCTCGCGATACAGCACGTAGGAGCGGGCCGCCTTGTGCTCGCCCTCTCGCATCAGCGCCAGTTCCACCTGATCCTGGATGTCCTCGATGTGGAAGGTACCGCCTTCCTGGCGGCTGCGCGTCAGGGCGTAGACGACTGCGTCCGTCAGCTTGTCCACAACCTCGTGGATGCGGGTCGATGCGGCGGCGTTCCCGCCCTCCACAGCCAGGAAGGCCTTGGTCATTGCCACCTTGATCTTATCCTTGTCGAAGGCCGTCACCTTGCCGTTGCGTCGGATGACGCGATATCCGCCGGGTGCGGTTGCCGCGATCTCCAGCACGACGGGCGCCTTGCCGGCATCTTCGGGCGCCGGCATTGCACCGGTGTCTGCGGTAGCGGTTTCGGTATGCATCTGGTGCCTCCTCGGTCTGGCGGTAGCGGGAAGATCCGCCTGTATCGAGGTTTCTCGTGACCTCTAGGCGGGGTTCGGGTCTCTCTTCGATCCACGCCGTTCCCGGGTACGGTCCGCTTTTCGGATCGTTCTGGTCTGGGTGTGACTGAATGCTGAATAACACTATAGGATGTGTTTTCGAGATCCGTCAAGCACAATATGATGTGAAAAAACCCTGGACTGACCTGGGAGTGGGTTGTGGATAAGCTGGGTATGGATCGACGCGTGTGGATTCGAATCCCACAGGGAAACAAGGTGTTGCCGCAGGATCTGGGAGTCTGATGGTCACCCGGGTGCCGGGATGGTTGATGGTCGTAATAAAAAATTCACATAGCTGAAAAAGGCGGGCTGATTCGCGCCAGCCCTCCGTCGCAGGGGTGATAGACGTCTCAGGGGTGAGTGACGTCTCAGGCGGTCGTCGGTGCGATGGCCGGACGATCCTTTCGCCGACCGCCGTGGAGCATCCGGAAGATCGTGGGTACGAGCACTAGGGTGACGAACATCGAGAAGCTCAGACCCCATACGATCACTACAGCCATGGGCTGCAGCATCTCCGAACCCTCGCCGATACCCATGGCCAAGGGCGCCATCCCTGCGACGGTGGTCAGGGTCGTCATCAGGATGGGGCGCAGCCGCAGGTAGGCCGCGTGGGCGATGGCCCGGTTTAGCGACGCTCCCCGTTCCAGCTCGATCTCGATCTGCTCGACCAGCATGATCGCGTTGTTGACCACGATGCCGTCGAGCGCCAACCGCTTCGGTGATAACGCCCTCAAGCAGCGGCCCGGCTTCGATTACGTCGGCAGCCTGTCCGGGTGTCAGGCGCCAGCGGGCGAGGTTGCCGAGCGCTTCGACCAAAGCATGGATCTTCGTGGTCAGCCCCCGCGGGATCTGCCGATCGCCTGCGGTCCTTCGCTTTTTTGGGCGCCAGCGGCGTGCTGATGCACGCGAATGACCGTGCTGTCGATGAACACTTCCTCAAAATCGCCCTCTTCGGCAAGTATGGAAAAGACTTGCTGCCACACACCGCGCTCCTGCCAGCGCGCAAACCGCTTATAGACGCTGTTCCAGGAGCCAAACTCCTCCGGCAGATCACCCCAGGGCGTGCCATCCACAACACCGCCTCGACAAACAAGCGATTGTCCGCCGCGGTACACCCCCGGTCACCCTCCTTGCCTGGCAGCAGGTGGGCTAACCGCCCCCATTGATCGTCACGCAGATTCATACGAGGCATTGGTCAGCCCAATCAGTTAGTTGAGCGAACTATATCAGGTTAGATGTCAACACGACCTAGGCCAACATTCTGCACCGTCGCCGTCGTTTCCCCATCCTGCTGATCGACCATTAAGGCCCTAAATGTCTCGCTCATGGTTTGTCTCGCTCAAGAATTGCTGGTGATTCAAAGTCCTTGGGTCTTGGTTTCTTTCTGGTTCGTTTTCGCCCTGCCCCTTAGTAGCGTTCCAGTTCATTGCGGGCGATGACCACCCGCTGGATTTCGCTGGTGCCTTCGTAGATCTCAGTGATTTTTGCGTCGCGGAAGAAACGCTCGATGGGTATCTCCTTGCTGTAGCCCATTCCAGCGTGGATCTGCACCGCCTGATGGGTGCAGAACATCGCCGTTTCACTGGCGAACAGTTTGGCGATTGAGGCTTCGGTTGTGTACCGTTCGCCGGTCGCTTTCTTGGCTTCTTTGGCCATGGCGGCCTGGTAGATCAGCATGCGGCTGGCTTCGATCCGGGTTTTCATATCGGCAATCTTGAATTGGATGCCCTGGAATTGGGAAATTGGCCCACCAAAGGCCTCGCGCTCTTTGGCGTAGCGCACGCTGGCCTCATAGGCCCCTTCGGCGATACCAAGGGCCTGGGCAGCAACCCCGATGCGGCCGGCATCGAGCACCGACATGGCAATCTTGAAACCCTCTCCCTCTTCGCCAAGTCGATTCTCGACGGGGCAGCGATAATCCTGATAGTGGCACTCGCAGGTAGCGCTGGCCCGAATACCGAGCTTGTCCTCTTTGCGACCGGCCTTGAAACCGGGATTATCGGTCTCAATCAGGAAGGCCGTAATACCCCGATGACCGGCCCCAGCATCGGTCATGGTGAAGAGGACGATATAGTCGGCTGCCGGGCCGCTGGTCACCCAACTCTTGGTACCGTTGATGACGTAGTGATCACCGGCGCGCACAGCGCGGCTACGCATGGTGGCCGCATCGGAGCCGGACATCGGTTCGGTTAAGGAGTAAGCCCCGATCTTCTCGCCGCTTGCAATCGGAACCACAAATTTCTGCTTCTGCTCCTCCGTTCCATGGGCCAAGATGCCGTGGCAAAAGAGGGAGTTGTTGACCGACATGATTATGCCGTGCGAGGCATCAACCTTGTTGATCTCCTCCACGGCCAACACATAGGCGATCGCATCCATACCGGCCCCCCCATAGCTTTCCGGCACCTCTATCCCCATAAAGCCGAGGTGCCCCATCTTTTTGATGGTCTCATAGGGAAAGTCGCCCCGCTCGTCAAGTTCTGCGGCAATCGGAGCGATCTCATTTTGCGCGAAAGTGCGGGTCGCTTCCTGGATCGTCTTGTGCTCTTCAGTGAGTTGTAGATCCATCCTTCTATCCTCTCTGCTATCGAAATCTTGCGACAAGCGCGGCGGCGGCATGAGAAGCCACCGCACGGGCCATCAACCGCTGCGATAGCGCCGTCACATGACATGAGAAGTTATAGTTCGCCACGGACAGGGTAAAGTCGGGGATGTAGCCTGCGGTTACCTTGTCTTGGCGGAACCACCAGAAGTTGTTTCCGGTTTGCGGCGACAGGAGGCCGAGGGGGGTGAGCGTCGTCTCGGGCTGGAAGTCGTGATCACAGGCCCTTTCCCCTTGTCGGCTGTCGCCGCAACGGGGAGACGGCCCGACCTACACCGTCGCCTTGGTATCCAGGGAGCTCCGTGACACCCCCTCCTCCTCATCGGCCCTCTGGGTTACCCGGTGGACCTCTTCGAAGATGGCGTCCGTCTCTGAGATCTTCTTCACCCGCCGACGCTTCTGGACCTTGCGCAACCGATAACCGAAGTCGTTGAGCTTGATCCGCAGTGTGCGTGTACAAGGCAACTTGGCGTCTTTGCGGCCGCGCTGTGAGATCAACCGGACACGACGTTTGCGCATTTTACAAGGGGAAGTTGGGTGACCCTTTCCTTTCAATTTGGGACTTGCCGGTCCGCGAGCGAGTGGTCAGTCTCAATCAGAACTCCTCACGAAACCGATAACCTGGCGCCCGTAGCCTCTGTCGCAACTCTACGAGTTCCGCCTCCATTTCCTCACCCGTGTAGTACAGGACTGCGCCCGTTTCACTCCCTATCACCTTTTCCAGATAAGGAGTCGGAGTTTGACATTTCTCACCCACGAGACGTTCCAGGCATTCCAAGTTCTCATCGCTCGGTTGTTGAATGACCTGCACGGCAGGGCTTAGGCCCAGTTCATTGACACGGCTGACCGCATTTGCCGTATTCTCGTTTACGACTCCATCCTGAGTTGGGACAAACAAATGAAACCAATTTTCATCCACGGCCGTGCCGTTAGTCCCCAGAGCAGCTGGGTTAGGCATGTCATCGTGTGCCTCCTCCAGGAGGTTATTAATACCCCGCACGAAACCCGCCGTCTTTCTGATGGATTGGCTATTAATCGCTGACAGATAAAGTGCTACGTGATTGGAGGCACGCAGGGTCTTCTTGGTCATGCCTTCGAGGTTCGGCCGCTTACCTTCGGGATCACTGGCGGCACCGATCCCGCCACCGAATTCAATGATCATTTTGATACCATCATTGAATGCCATTTGAAGGTTCGAATTCCATAGCACTGGATTGAATAACTGAAAGAACAAACGTGCCCTGATGTCTACCGGATCGGATTCGTGATAGCCGCCTGTGAAATTGGATAAAACCCGCGCTTCAGATAGATCAAACTCGGCGGTTTCCAGGACCGATCGAAAATGTTGCGCGGCCTCGACCATATAATAGGTGTGGAAGGCGCCTTCGGTCTTCAAACGCACTGGACGCTTGCGTGCAAAACGTTTTTGAACGTCCTGCTCCACGGATGCCAGATCTTCACCCCGACCGCCAATGACCGTCTGATCGGGTAGATTGCAGGCAGCAACCGCGCAGTTGTAGCGCTCGGCAATAGGTCGAATGGTATCGAGATCTAAGGGGAAAGCGGTCATCTCACCTTCCCCATAGGTGCCCATCAACTCCCCACGCTTCTGCACAAGTCTTAGTGCGCTTTCGAAACTGAGGACCTTCGCCGCAACAAGTGCCGAGTACTCGCCGACACTGTGTCCTGCCGCCATAGCCGGCCTCAGGTGATCATCGGTCAAGTCCCTGAAGACCTCCAAGCAAGCAATGGAATGAGTAAGCAAAGCAGGTTGTGTAAACCGAGTCTGATTTAGCTGTTCCTCTGGGTCATTAAAGGAAAGCTCCGCAACATCGTAACCAAGGACGCCGCTAGCCTTCTCATATACCTTTCTGGCGGTAGCGTATTCGTAAAAGAGGTCGCCGCCCATACCCCTGTACTGCGACCCCTGCCCCGGGAAGGCATACAAGATGTGTTGTTCGCAAGCAAGCATCGGTCTCGTACCTGGAGCCTTCGCGACCGGAGAGAATAAGCCAGCGGCACGCACAAAAGCAAGGCAAAGGAGAGGCGTTTGCGCTGTAGCGATATTCTTGGCGACGCGCCCGCGGGGGATCCCGCGATGAAGTCCCAAGCTGGCAGGCTCAGCGAACGAAGAGAGGATTGTTGAGGAGTTGTTGAGAACGCTTCTTAATAATGGTGGGCTTTGGGTACAGCTGTCGCTTGGGCTGAGGTGGCCCGGCCGGCTTCTGGCACGAGAGGCGGTCTCAGCCGGTGGCCGGGAGGGGCCTGACCAGGGAGCGCACCTGCTTGGTGCGACCCGCCTTCACATGCCTGAGAGCCATGGCCGTCATCACGGCCAGCGCGAGACCGACGCGTGTCTGCATTTTGGCCTGGCCACGGATGAAGTGCCGCTCAAAACCGAAGCTGGGGTCAATGCGGTTGTTGATACGTTCCAGGGCGCTGCGCCGATGGTAACCACGCCGCCAGGAGGGACTGTCATTGGGGGGTGGGTGCGAAGGTGCGCCGGTCCTGCTGGGCGATATTGATGTGCACGATGCGTCCGTAATCTCCAGGATTGAGCTCGCCGGCTTAGCGGCATTGGGCCTGCCCCTGACATTCGAAGCGCAAGCCCGTGCAGGATGAGATCGTCGCCGTGTGTACCCTGCCGGGTTCAGACACCGTCGAGCGCTTCATCACGACGTACCGGCGACGGGGCAAGGGATGCTGAGAATTGGAAGCAGGCATCTCGACAATACGAAATCCAGCGGTCGAGTTGCCGGGGGATATGCAGCTTATCAATCCGGTTGAAGGCACCGCCGACAGAGCAACCTGCCGGCTTGTATTTCCCACCCCGGAAAGCTGAGATCCCGGAAATCTTACACGGTGCAAGACGTGTGCCCGGGGACAAACGTACAGGTAACGCGTCTCGCTCATAGCGACAGGCCTTCCATCTGTCGCATGGCCTGCGCGACTCAAGTCGTAAGACGATGCCCAAGACCAGGGAAAGACGGGGTCCGAGCGATAACCTCCACCTCGGTTCGTGGCGATCCTAACTTAGGCGATTTCTGTCAAATGACATACCATCCTGCTTGTCTTTTCGTTCGTCCTCTGTGTTGCGACAACAGTGACATAGTTCGACTATGCGCCTGTTGTCGCGCCTTGATAACGAACGAAAATCCGGTGCAATCTGGTACGCCATTTTCCGGCAATCGCCTTAGGCTAATCGGTCAAACGCCTCACGTACTTCCGGCGGCGCCTGGACCAGTTCGATCAACACACCTTCCCCCCCGATAGGGGACTCTTCGTTACCTTTCGGGTGGATGAAACAGACATCGAAGCCGGACGCTCCCTTGCGAATGCCGCCTGGTGTAAGACGCACACCACGACCCTGTAGCCAAGCCACTGCCGCCGCCAGATCGTCGATCCACAATCCCACGTGATTGAGTGCCGGATCCTGAACCTTGGGTTTCTTATCGGGATCGATGGGCTGCATCAGATCTACTTCCACCTTGAGGGGCCCGCCGCCGGCGACCGCGATGTCTTCGTCGACATTTTCCGACGCATTCTGGTAGTTACCACTCAGGTTGAGACCGAGGGTGTCCACCCATAGTGTGCGCAACCGGTTCTTATCCAGACCACCCACCGCGATCTGCTGAATACCGAGGACTTTGAAAGGTCGATCGCTCATATGTACCTCCGGGTTCGGTTTCTTAGTCCCACTGTTTATGACGTTTGAGTTAAAGTCGCCCGCCTCAGAAATCCCTCCAGTCTAAACGAAAGAGAATACGCTAGAGAACGTACTCCATATGATCCCAGCGCCGACGCACGAAGATTCTCGGTGAAGGAGGCACGCGCCTAATCTGAGGATTGGCGGCGCCGTGCCTCACGGGAAACGGCGTCGGCGGCCATCGGCCTGGCTCAAGAGACGCCCGAATAGAGGCTTGTAGGAGTCAGGCGATAGGCTGCCCCCCACCTGTCGGACAAGTGGCGGCGATCGCATGCGGTGCGGGTCAGATCAAGCGTAATCGAAAGGGTCGGTTCAGCCGCTGGGCGATCTCCTGCGGATCCAGCCAAGGTCCGGTAAGGGTATTGCGGATAAAGCCGATCGCCGCCTGTACCCCGAGTTGGGAGAACAGTGCGCTGAGCTCCTTGGAAAAGCGTGCCAGGGTATTGAGCAGGTGCGCCAGGCGCATGATCGCCATCAGAGCGCTCACCGCCTCGGTGCGTACGGCGCTCTCCT
>JAJDOJ010000091.1 GCA_022340215.1 Gammaproteobacteria bacterium | reverse complement strand
GCATGTCTCGGTGGCGGTGTCTAGCACTTTTTGAGCAGGGAGTACTCGTGTCTTGGTCGTGGAGTGAGAATGTCAAAACATGCTGCTATCTTTCATGATTAAATGCCGATCGGTCGCTAACTGGAGTGCGGAATGTAAGATCCGTCTCTAGGCGTTCAGGAATGCGGGATCCGCGGGGATTTCAGATATTCTGAAAATAACTTAAGGCGGGTGGTAAGATTCTCAATGAGTTTTCGAAGTGTGCTGCAATTAAGCCCATTCATCTTTCTTCCGCAACAGATGTATCTCATAAAGTCTATATGAGAGTATTGATTGAGTGTATGCAGGTGCAAACTAACTACCACCTGTACTCTGTCGCTGTGGGTTTCTGGCAATGTCGTCCAAAACCGCCAATCATCTATGACTATTAGATTTTGGCAAGTTAGGCATAGGCGACTACGATCGAATAATCGATGCGGTTGAAAGGTCGGTTGCTGAAGCGATGGCAGAATATGTAAAAGCAAACTTTAAATTGTTATGTCGAAGCAAACTTTGACATGTGAAGTACCCATGATCTGTTCATAAGGAAATCAGCCAGCCCAATATGAACAAAAGGGTCAAGTGCATACTTGCCGCTGTGGGAATCTCTGACTAGGATAGCTGGGGTCATCCTGAGGCGCCGCTATACAGCTTCGATTCTTCCCGCTCCAGATACAGGATACTCCGTCAAATGTCCCGAACACGCTTGTCTCGCAACTCGGTCAATCCGCTACTAATCCGATCCTTTGCGCTCGTACTGGTGGCGATCGTGGCTGCACCCGCCGCGGCAGGAGATTCACCGGTCGTGACCGTCAAGGTAAAAGCGGAATTTGCCGACATCCTCGACAACGTGAAGTCGACGATTGCCGGGCGCGGCATCAATATCGCGCACGTACTGCCCGCGAGCGAGATGCTGAATCGAACCGGTGAGTCGTTCGGCATCAAGGAGAACGTCTACATCGAGGCCCAGACGGTCGAGTTCTGCAGCGCCAAGATTTCCCATCACCTGGCCAAGGCTGATCCGGAGAACATCCTGCTCTGCCCCTTCACCATCAGTGTCTACGTGCTCACGTCGGACCCCGAACATGTGCGGGTCTCGTATCGCCGTCCCTACATGATCGATCCCGGGTCCGGACCGGCGGTTAGGGAGATGGTGGAACTGGTGGAAGGGATCGTGGAGGAAGCCGTTGCGTGGTAGCCAGCGAGCGATGGTTGTCGTGCATCCCTAGCACAGTCGCGACGGCAGCCATCGGCACGCCGCAGCAGGCGTTGTTCGCGCAGGTGATGTCGCCGGTTTGTCCCCGAGATACCTCGATCCGTGCTGGAGGGAGAGGTTTCGACCGCATTCCTGTTCAAAACCGGCGCGGTGTGCGCGCAGTGTCGTCTCCGCGGTCGGGCCAGTAGCTTCCTGACCGATTTCGGATTGAGCAATGGGTATAGCGCGACGCAGCGATGGTGCGGGCCTGACGATCATCGAACGGGCACTGCTCGGGGAGTCGTTCAAGTCCTTTCTGAATGTCCTGCTCGTGCTGATTCTGATCATTCTCGGCCATACCTTCGTGGGTCTGCTGGACAAGGTGGTCGGAGGGGGGCTGCCGCAGTCGTATCTGTTACCGATGCTTGGTCTGGGCATGATCGAACTGATGGTGCAGCTCCTGCCGCTCGCCCTGATGCTCGGCGTCATGCTGGCGTTCGGACGCCTGTACCGCGACAGCGAGATGGTGGCGATCCGGGCCTGCGGTATCGGCTACGGTCGAATCGTTCGCACGCTCATGATTCTGGTCGTGCCCGTGGCACTGATGCTGATCGTGCTGGTACTGTACATTTCCCCGCTTTCGGTCCAGGTCGCCGACCGTTTCGTGTTCCAGGCCGAGCAGCGTCCGGATATCGACTCGGTGACCGAAGGACGTTTTCTCGAGGCGAACGAGGGCAACTGGGTCGTGTTTGCGGTGCGCCGGCACCGCGGCGATCGCAGCCTCCAGGGCGTGTTCGTGCATAATCGCCAGGACGACCGGGTCGTTATCGAGACCGCGGCCAGTGCCGGACAGCGCGTGGACCCGCAAACGGGCGAGCACCTCCTGGTGCTCAGGGACGGGCAACGCTACGAAGGCGCACCGGGCCGGGGCGACTATCAGGTACTCTCTTTCAAGAAACACTCGATACGTATTCCGCCACTGGCCGGAACGGGCATTCTCGATGATCTGAAGGGCGCGCCGACCACGGAGCTGCTGCGGTCCGAAGAGCCCTCGAAGGCCGCCGAGCTGCAAACTCGCCTCACGATTCCAGTCAGCGCCGTGTTGCTGGTACTGCTTGCCGTTCCACTGTCGTATTCGACACCCCGACAGGGTCGTTTCGGAAAGATCGTGATCGCGATCCTGATCTACATCCTATACGCCAACCTGAACATCTTCGTGGTCAGTCTGATCGCGACCGGACGCTTGCCGGGCTGGGTCGGCACCTGGGGGGTGCAGCTGTTACTCGTGTGTTTGATCGTCGCATTGCTGTTGAGACAATACGGGTGGTACTGGACCTCGCGTCGCCTCGCGTTCCGGACACCCGTCACATGAGGTGCATGGATCGATACCTAGGCCGGGCGATCATCGTTGGCACCCTTGCGGCGTTGCTCCTTCTGGTATCCGTCAACCTGATCGTCGATTTCGCGCACAACGCGCGGCTGGCCGGAAAGACCGGCGGGACGATGAGTCTCGCCGTGGCGCGGACCCTGCTCACGGCACCGCGCCGGGTGTTCGAGTTCTTTCCGACCGCGATGTTGCTGGGGAGTCTTTTGAGCCTCGGCAACCTGGCGGCACGCAACGAACTTGTCGTAATGCGCGCCGCCGGGATGTCGCTCTACCAGATCGCCTGGGCCGTGCTCAAGGCGGCGGCACCACTGGTGCTGGGTGTCATTCTGCTGGGCGAATTCGTCGTTCCGCCCGCCGAGCAGATGCAGCGTAGCGCGGGAAAACCCCAAGGAGCGGGGCCAGTCGGACTGGGATCGAGGAGTGGTCTGTGGGCGCGGGACGGTGACCGGATCATCAACATCGGGACCGTCTATCCTGACATGCGGGTACACAATGTGTATGTCTACACGCTGGACGACACCATGCGTCTGACTGAAATCACCTATGCACGATCCGGCATTTATCGTGGTGAGTACTGGGACGTGAGCGACGTGAGTCGCAGCGCCCTGAGCAACGAACGGATTCTGACCGAGCATGCCGATGAGGAGCGCTGGCCGCGCCTCGTCTCACCGGATACCATCGACGTGGTCGTCGTGGAACCCGATCGGATGTCGTCGCGCAAACTGGCGAACTATGTCGAATACCTGGAAATGAACAATCTGGATTCCGCGCGCTACGAACTGGCCTTCTGGCAGCGGTTCACCGTGCCGCTGACCGCCCTGCCGCTGCTCCTGATCGCGGTGCCGTTCTCGGTTGGTCCGATCCGTTCGGGCGGGGCGGGGCAACGATTGTTCGTCGGCATCGTTGTCGGCGTGACCTTCCATCTGCTCAAGGAATCGTTCAACAATATCGGTCTGGTCTACGGACTGCCGCCGCTGATCGGGGCGTTCCTGCCCGTCTTTGTGCTGTTCGCGATCGCGGCGGCGATGATCCGGCGGGTGAACTAGCAGACTTTCCGAAGAGATTCAGGTGCGATGCGCGTCGGGTCCTGGATTCAACCCGAATCCGTTGGCTTTCTCAGGTTTCGGGTAACGCATTGCCGAGTGTGCCGGCGGCTTATTCGTCGAGTATTTACGGTGGTATGATCCTCGAACCCTTGGGGGCCGCGGTTCACCGGGCGCAACCAGCGGAGAAAGAACAGGGCGATCTCGAGGTTGCAATGATGTCTGATGTTCCGCCGGATCATCGAGGTGTGTCGGTGTGCGACCGGAATCCGGTCAAGACCTGCAACGTAGAAGCGAAGACTCCTGGGATATGCAGAAACGTTTTGCACTGATCATTCTGCTGCCGCTCCTGCTGCTCTACTATTTGACGCTGGTGTTCCGTCATACGGGCATCGATCTCGAGATTTCCAACTGGTTCTATGCTCACACCGGCACGTTTGACAGGGATCCCGAAAGCATCTGGGGATTTCTGTATCGATATGGCCCTTTGCCCGCGTGGTTGCTCTCTATCGGAGGTTTTCTCGCGTTCGCGCTGGGGTTTTTCGTGGAGCGCCTGCGGCGGTATCGGAAGATTTCCCTGTTTTTTGTCGTGTACATGATTCTGGGGCCGGGACTGATCGTAAACCTGGCTTTCAAGGACAACTGGGGCAGACCGAGACCTGTGCAGGTCGAGCAGTTCGGCGGCGAGATGTCGTATCAACCCGTCTGGGAAAAGGGCGCGGCGGGTGAGGGAGGATCCTTTCCCTCGGGACACGCGTCGGTCGCTTTTCTGATGATGGCTCCTTTCTTCGTGTTCTGGGCGGTGGGGCGGAACTGGGTAGCGTTCGCGTTCCTGGGCCTCGGGCTGGGATTCGGCATCCTGATGGGAATGGCGCGCATCGCTCAGGGCGGGCATTTTGCCAGCGACGTGATCTGGTCGGCCGGATTCATCTACCTCACGGGTGTGGTTCTCTACTGTGTGTTTCGATTCGATCGGGGCGTCTGGTGGGAATCATGAGCACGTCCCGGGGTGGGCGTGAATACACGCATTGGCATGCGGGCGGGTCGCGGTGAACGTCGATTTCCAGCGCAGGGTCGACCGGGTCGCGGGCAGCCTGATCTGTCGACTGTTGTCGGTGCTGTCGTTATTTCAACGCGGTCGATCCGACAGTCCGCCACAACGGGTGCTCGTAATTCTGTTGTCCGAGATGGGCAGTCTCGTGCTGGCCAGCCCCATGTTCAGAAAACTTCGGGACAGGTATCCGCTGGCGGAGATTCATGCGCTGGTCTTCGAGAAGAACCGGGAAGTCCTGGACCTGCTGGAAGTGATGCCACGGGAGAACGTGCTGACGATCCGTGATACGGGATTCGGTGTTCTGGTGCAAGACAGTCTCGGCGTGATCCGGGAATTACGACGTCTGAAATGCGACGCCGTAATCGATTGCGAACTGTTCGCGCGTGTCAGCAGTATCTTTTCCTTCTTCAGCGGGGCCCGGTTGAAGACCGGTTTCTTCCCCTATACGCAGGAAGGGCTCTATCGTGGCACATTCATCAACCGGCCGGTGCCGTACAACCCCTACCAGCACCTTTCGGTCCAGTTCCTCAATCTGCTCGAGGGTCTGGAGTCCCAGTCAGTCCCGGGCGCGAAACGCCTCTTGTCCGAAGAAGCGCTCACCGCTACTCGGGTGGAGATCGGACAAGGGGAAATCGACGCGTTGCGCACGAGACTTGCTGCAGACGTTCCCGGCATATTCGACCGGCCACTGGTGCTCGTCTATCCCAGTGGCGGGATCCTGCCGATTCGCGCCTGGCCGCCAGTCCACTACATCCGATTCTGTCGCCGGATCCTGGAAGCCGGATATGCCGTGGCCGTCATCGGGCTGGAGGCCGACAGGGTATTGTCGGCTGAGCTGCTGGCGGGGTGCGGCGGGTTGCATGGTTTCGACTTGACGGGGTATACGCGGTCGGTGCGCGAGTTGCTGCTGCTGTTTCACCTGGCGGAGCTGCTCGTGACCAACGACGGGGGCCCGGGGCAATTCGCGGCGATGACACCGATCCGGACCATTATCCTTTTCGGCCCCGAAACCCCGAAGCTGTACGGAACCCTGTCGGAACGCGCGTTTTCCTTCTATCTTCCGGTGTCCTGCTCGCCCTGCCTGACGGCATACAATCATCGTGCCTCGCCTTGCGATGGCGACAATATCTGTCTCAAGAAGATCGATCCGGACCGCGTATACGACAAGGCGATGGCGTTGCTACGGGAAGGGGCGAACCGCTGATGAGGATGTCGCAATGGCTCAGGCAACTGCCGATCGTCGGCAGAGCGCTGAGGTTTCGCTTCATTCGTTTCGGCGCCGTGGGATTTTCCGGGACCGTGGTCAACCTCGCAGTGCTGTATCTGGGGCAGGAGATGTTGTTCGCCTCGGTGCAGCCGGATTCGATGCGATTGAACGTGTCGCTGCCCTTGGCCATTTTCTGCGCTACGGTAAACAATTTTGTCTGGAACCGTGCCTGGACGTGGTCAGACCGCGTGGAAGCCAGGCACAAGCACATCCTCGTGCAACTTGGTCAGTACTTCCTCGCAAGCTGGTTCTCGATCGTGCTGCAGTTCGTCATGACCCGCGTTATCGCCATCTACATCCACTACATAGTGGCGAACGTGCTGGCCATTGTCGCCGCGGCCGTCGTGGGTTATCTCATCAACGACCTCTGGACCTTTTCCGAACGCAGGGAAAGGATAGAGATCACGCCCGAGATCATTCGGCAGCATTCCCACATTGATGATTGATTCGATTCGGGAATACAACCGGCCATGAATGCTCGTGCAACAGGCAATTCAGGGCAGCGGGTTGCGTTCCCGCCAGTTACCCTTGAAACCTTCGCCCAGCAGGATCTGCGCGTGGTACTCGTCGAACGCCTCTCCGCGGTAGGTATGCGTAAAGTCCTCCAGTCGCGTGACGGTCTGGAAATAGGGTGAATAGTCCGTCTCCGCATCCCGGCGCGCATCGGCAACGATGATCGCGTCCCGCCCGCGGAATTTTCTGTCGACGTCGCCAAGGAACAGATAGCGCTCTGGGCGGGCGAAATCGACGCCTTGGAACCGGGCGCCGCTGTAGAAGACCATCTCCGCGACCTTGGGTCCGCCGTCCGCTACAAGAAAGTATCCCTCTTCCGTCGGACGCGATTGCGTGATCTGCATGACGCGCTCGCCGAGCGCCGGCCAGGATGCGAACTTTCTCAAGGGGTCCATGTCGGCCGGTACCGGCAGAAACGGAAAGGCGAGGTGTGTCCGGATCAGGACATTCAGAATGAGCGCGACGACAACGCAGGCCCCCATGAACCAGCGATGACCGCGACGCTCGGAATAGAAGGTACGGAAGACGGTCCAAGTGAGGATGACCCCCGCGATATAGCCGGGGGCGGGCCAGTTTCCTTCGGCGCGTTCCCCGAACCAGGTAGTGACGGCGAAGAACAGAATTACCGGCCAGGACAGGATGAGCAGAAAGAGATAGCCAGGGCTGTTCTCCTTTGCGACTTGGCGCAGCGCAAACACGCTGTAGACCAGAAATGCGAGGAAAAGGGTCGGCGACATGATGCCGAGCTGCAATGCCAGATATTCCAGCAGTCTCGAAATCCGCGGCTGCGAAACCTGTGCGAAGCCCTGGTTCAACTGAAAGGCAAAGGAAATCCACTCGTGCTGCCAGTTCCAGATGATGACGGGCGAGAATATCACCAGGGCGAGTGCCGCCCCGAGATAGGGTTCTTTGCGCGCGAGCCAGAAGCGATGTCCGGGGGAAACGAGTAGAAACAAGAAAACGCTGGCGGGAAATAGCACCATCGTATATTTGCTGAGCAGGCCGATGCCGACGCTGATGCCCACCGCGTACCACCAGTCCCCGCGACTCTCCGTGATCGCCATGGCGGTGAAGAAAAGTCCGGCGCTCCAGGCAACCAGCAACGGCGTGTCGATGGTCATGATCGTCCCGATCGCGGGAAACAGCAGCGTCAGGTTGAGCAGCAGCACCGTCTCCCAGGCCAGAGAACTGCCTTGACTCGGGAACAGTGTGCACACGGTGCGGTAGACGAAGAAGAGGATGAACAGAAAAAGTACGAAGGCCGGTGCGCGTACGCCATCGACCGTGTCGCCGAGCATGGCGGTGCCCACCACAATGATCCAGGCGATCATCGGCGGGTGATCGAAGTAGCTCAGGTCCGGTTGTTCGGACCAGTACCAGTAGTACGCCTCGTCTTCGGAGAGGTTGAGCGTGTGGATTCCTCCCAGTGTCAGCAACAGGAGCAATCCGGTTAATGAGATGATCACAAGATTCCGGTTTCGTTGCTCGCGATGGGTCATACCGACGTCGCTCCCGTTTTCGGGTGAACTGGTGGTTGGCGCGGTTCTGTTGGCATCCAGGTCGCCGTAACCGTAGGTACAAACATTAGTTTCTGTCCCATTTCAAGCGTTCAAGGCACCTGTTTCAGGAAACACGGATAAACCTTGTCCGTGACAGGACGTCGTGCAGCGCCATGCGGTCCGACCGCAGAACACAGGCTGCATAGTTGCAGATAATAGGGGCAGTCAGGCTTACTCCGATCCAGAGAACGCCGTTCAGCAAGTGCGATACCCCATAACCGGCCGGCACCCAGAAGACCAGTGCCAGTGCGAACCGGCGCAACGCGGCCGTCAACCCGACGGGAAGTCCCTCCTGTGTGACGAGTCTGAAGCGCCAGGTTTTCATGCCGATCGTCTGTCCGCCATGAGTCCAGAACCATCCGAGGTATAGAAAAAGAACACCGTAAATGTACAGGACAAAGATCCAGTACAAGCGGTGTGTCTGGTCGATCTCGAATGCAATCACGATCGGGGTGGCCGCGATGAAAAGCAACGCTGTGGCGACAAGGCTGTCATAGAACAGCGCGGCGAGCCTGCGAGGCAATTTGACGACTGTCACCGGTGTTTCGGGCGGGGAATGGATCTCGGGTTTCGTCATGGAAAGTAATATCAGACTTGGATGGCTGCCTAAATCGCCGGATTCGGAGTGGGGGGAGAATTCGCGCGTGCATCCGTTCAGGCAATGAAAGTCTACACGATTCGAAGCAATGGCAATTGAATGGTCAGACAGAAGAGGTCATGCAATGGTGCGGGAAGGCGAAACGGAAGCTCGCACATTCCGCGAATCCTATGACCGCGTTTTATTGCCAGCGACAAAGGGCCGCCTGGAGCGATGCACATCGGTGTTGTTGCCCTATGGATGCAACCCGCGCAGATGCATGATTTTCTCGAATCGAAATCGTGGAGGTGTTTGGTTCCATACTCATCCGGCAATAAAATAACGAACGCGGTGCTCCAATTAATTGAAAATACTGTCGGTAGTAATATAATCAGTATGTGCAGATAAAAACAGGAGAGCCACAGATGGAAACAGTGAAAAAGGCGGTAGCGAAGAGAAGAGTTGCGACCGCCAAGAAGAAGGCCGTAGCCAGAAAGTCCCTCGCCAGGGCGACGATGACCAAGCGTGCGACTTCTAAAAAGGCAGTGAGGAAGGCAAGCCCCGCTGCCAAGAAAAAGGTAGTGAAGAAAAAGGTTGCGCGTCGGGGAAGGCCGAAAGCCGCGACCACAAAGGCGGCGTCCGTTTCCAAGGATCGCGAGATCAAGCAGAAGCTACGGGATACGATTGCTTCCCTGAAGGCGGACGTCAAGGCGGGCAAACTGCAGATCAAGGAAGTGCTGGCCTCTCAGAAGGCCAGGCTCAGTGACCTGGAAAGCGAGTTGAAAAACGCCCTGCGTCGCGAGAAGGCGCTGCTGGGCATCATCGCATCCAAGGGTGAAGTGATGCAAAGGGCCGGTGACAGCTGGTCGGAAAAGGAGATCGCGCGAATTCAGGCGGCACCGAAGAAACGCAGGCGTCGAAGGAAGACCGCTTGATCGAACAGAAAACGGTCTTCGGGGCCGTTTTCTGTTTCTACCGGCTTTCTACTGGATTAATTCGAATGGCACTTACTTTGGCGAATCTGCCCCGGGGTAATCGATTCGAGGGATGTCGTGAATCCGTCCCTGGAGGCTAGACCGCAGCATCCATGCCGCAGACGCCCTCGTATCGAATACCCCGGGACAGCTTCAATTCCTGCGTAGTTCCCTTAAGGCGAATGCCGGAAAATGGCATACCAGATTGCGCCGGATTTTCGTTCGTCATCAAGGCGCGACAACAGGCGCATAGTCGAACTATGGAACGATTGTCGCAACACGGAGGACGGACGAAAAGACAAGCAGGATGGTATGTCAATTGACAGAAATCGCCTAAGCAAGCGCCATTCGGATTATTGCCGTTTGGCATGGAACCAGTTGGTCGATGCATGTTCTACTGTGGAAGGCGATGGGGAAGCAGTGACAAATCTCTCGCGGCGAGGAAGCGCCGATCCACGGAAGCTCAAACCGGTCGCGCGTTGAAGGCAGAGACGGGGGGGACTCGGTGAAAACACAGGTACAGGCCGGCCGGAACCCGGGGAGGCGAATTTCCGAACGGATCGTACAGCTCTCCCTGATATTCTGTGTGGTGTTCTCCGGTCTTTCGTTTGGGGGCGCCGTGTGGGCGAATGGCTCCACCGCATTGCTGCTCGATGTGGACGGAGCGATTGGCCCGGCGACCGCAGCCTATGTCGAGGACGGAATCGAGTCTGCATCATCGGCGGATGCCGCGGCCGTCATTCTCAGGATGGACACCCCCGGGGGACTCGACCAGTCGATGCGCGATATCGTCAAGTCCATCCTTTCCTCCAGTATTCCGGTCATCGCCTGGGTGGCCCCGTCAGGGGCGCGCGCAGCCAGTGCAGGCACCTATATTCTGTATGCCGCGCACGTCTCCGCCATGGCACCGGCTACAACTTTGGGTGCGGCGACGCCCGTCAGTATCGGTGGTCTGCCAGGCATCGGTGGTGGTAAAGAAACGGACAAAAGCGATCCGGTTGAGCCCGGGGAACGCGGCGGTGAGCACAACGGGGACGCAGGGGAGGCGGCGAAGAAAAGCAGTGGTTCGGATACCATGAGCCGCAAGATCGTCAACGACGCCGCCGCCTATATCAAGGGGCTCGCGCGGCAACGTGGCAGAAATGAGGAATGGGCGGAGCTGGCGGTGCGCGAGTCCGTCAGTCTTACGGCCAGCGAGGCCAGGGAGAAGAATGTCATCGATCTAATCGCGGCAAGTGTTCCGGAACTGCTGCGAAAGGCGAACGGGCGAAAGGCCGATACGGCGGCGGGTGAAGAGACAATGACTACCGAGGGAGTCACCGTTTTGCCCTTTGCCCAGGACTGGCGAACGCGTCTGTTGAGCGCAATCACGAACCCGAACGTGGCCTACATATTGATGCTGGTTGGCATTTACGGTTTGATCTTCGAACTCTCTAATCCCGGTGCGGTGTTTCCCGGGGTGATCGGCGCAATTTGCCTGCTGCTCGCGCTCTACGCGTTCCAGGTGTTGCCGATCAATTACACGGGACTCGCGCTGATGATCATCGGCATCGCATTTATAGTGTCGGAGGCGTTCGTACCCAGCTTTGGCGTACTCGGGTTCGGGGGTGTCATCGCGTTCGTCGCCGGCTCCGTAATCCTGCTGGACGAGGAGCAGTACAGTGTGTCGCTGCCCCTGATCATCGGCACCGCGCTGATCAGCGCGGGATTTTTCTTCTGGGTCATCGAGCGCCTGATCCGGCTGCGAGGAAGGAGACCGAAAACCGGGGCGGAGGAGATGATCGGACTGACGGGCGTGGCGCTGTCGGCCGTTGGGGTCGAAGGTCGGGTACGGGTTCACAGTGAGACCTGGAACGCCCGGGCGGTCGAGACCATTCCCAAGGGTGAACCGGTGCGGGTCATTGGCATGCACGGACTGCTGCTGGATGTCGAAGCTGTCGCATCGGACCCGACTACCCGGACGCAAACCGATGAGAAGCAGGACCGATGTCGGATCCTGGATTGATTGAGGAGCCTGAACGATGATTTCGTATGCACTGCCGGTCGCACTGCTGCTCGGCCTGGTCTTTCTCTCCATTCGCATACTCCCGGAATACCAGCGGGGGGTCGTTTTCTTTCTCGGGCGTTTTCAGCGGGCGAAGGGGCCCGGACTGATTATCGTGGTCCCGGGCATCCAGCGTCTCGTGCGGGTGGATCTGCGTGTAATCACCATGGATGTCCCCAGTCAGGACGTGATCTCGCGGGACAACGTCACGGTCCGCGTCAACGCGGTCCTGTATTTTCGCGTCGTGGATCCGGAGCGCGCGATCATTCAGGTGGAGGACTATTACACTGCCACCAGTCAGCTCGCGCAGACGACGCTGCGGTCGGTGCTGGGGCAACACGAACTCGACGAGATGTTATCGGAGCGGGAGAACCTGAATGCGGACATTCAGAAGATCCTGGACGAGCAGACCGACAGTTGGGGCATCAAGGTCACGAATGTCGAGATCAAGCACATCGATCTCGACGAAAGCATGGTTCGTGCGATCGCCAGGCAGGCTGAGGCCGAACGCGAGCGGCGCGCCAAGGTCATACACGCCGAAGGCGAGCTGCAGGCGGCGGAGAAACTGCTGGCGGCCGCAAATATCATCTCGACGAACCCGCAAACCCTGCAACTGCGTTATCTGCAGACGCTGAACGACATCTCGAGCCAGCAGAGTTCGACGATTGTGTTTCCCCTGCCTATCGAGATGCTGCGCGCCTTCCATGCCAGGGACCCGGGCCAGAAGAACGCGTGAACCGGGGGAAGCGGCCGCCGGTACCCGAGCGGCAGGTGGCCGTGATCGGGCAATTCCTGGATGCGCTCTGGCTCGAGAACGGGCTCAGCGGGAACACGCTGGATGCCTACCGCAACGATCTCGATGGTCTGGCGCTTTGGTTGTCCGCAAGCCGTGGCAAGGGATTGCTGGAATGCGGGCGGGCCGATCTTCTGGACTATCTCTCTACTCGCTACGAGGCCGGCGCCTCGGCGAGTAGTGCGGCTCGACTCCTTTCCAGTATGCGGCGCTTTTTCCGTCACCAACTGGAGGCCGGCCGGATGAAAACGGATCCGTCCTCGTTGGTCGACTCCCCGCGTACGGGGCATCCCTTGCCCTGGAGTCCCGGGGAGAGGGAAGTCGAGGCACTGATCGCGGCGCCCGATACCCGCACGCGACTCGGCCTTCGCGACCGCGCGATGCTGGAAACCTTGTACGCCTGCGGTTTGCGGGTCTCCGAACTTGTCACGCTACCGCTGTCCCGCTTCAACCCGCGCCAGGGGGTTGTCAGGATCACCGGCAAGGGATCGAAGGACCGTCTTGTTCCGGTGGGCGAGGCGGCGCTCGAATGGCTGGAACGCTACCTGGATGAGGTCCGCCCGGCGCTGATGAAGGGGCGTGACGGGTCTCAGACGGTCTTCGTGACCAGCCGCGGTTCGGGGATGACCCGCCAGGCATTCTGGCAGATCGTCAAACGTTACGCGCTGATCGCCGGCATACAGCGTCCGATCTCACCCCATAGCCTCCGGCATGCGTTTGCCACCCACCTGCTCAACCACGGTGCGGACCTGCGTGCCGTCCAGATGCTGCTCGGACACAGTGACCTTTCCACGACGCAGATATATACTCACGTCGCCCGCGCGCGTCTGCGGGAGCTGCATGCCCGACATCACCCCCGCGGGTGACTGCCGTTCTTCCCAGAATTGGCCCTCCGATCAAGCGTTCGGTACGGTGCGGATGAATTATTGGGTCAGTGGGTTGTCCGAAACAGGTGACAAATGTTCAGTCGCGCCGTCGTCAGGCTCGATGAGTCCCGATAAAGGACGTGCGGTAATCAGTAATCCAGCGAGAGAGTGATACATGAAGATTCGATTGATCCCGGCGGTATTCATCGCCCTTGCCTTGATACAGCCGGTCGCCGCCACGGAGGGTGCGAAGGATCCGGACAGACTACGTTCCAAGCTACAGTCACTGATTCCCGGGGCCGAGCCGGACAGCATGCGTGAAACGCCCGTAGCCGGCGTCTGGGAAGTGGTCTACGGGACCCAGGTCATGTACTTCACTGTCGACGGCAACTATGCCTTCAGTGGTTCGCTTTTCGACCTGGAGTCCGGTAAGAATCTGACGAATGTCACGATGTCCCGGGCCCGACTGGAGGAGATGTCCCGGGTGAAGGACGAGGACATGGTGGTCTACGAACCTAATGGCAAGATCAGGCATACCATCACGGTTTTTACCGACGTGGACTGCGCCTATTGCCGCAAGCTGCACTCGGAGATGAGCGAGTACAACGATCTGGGTATCAAGGTTCGTTATTTGATGTTCCCCCGCAGCAGGAAAGGCTCGCCTGCGTTTGAGAAGGCGGTGAGCGTCTGGTGCGCCGACGACCGCAACGCCGCGATGGACCTCGCCAAGGCCGGCAAAAAGATTCCCGAGAAAAGCTGCGACAACCCGGTACAGGAGCAGCATGACCTGGGGCTGGCGATGGGGGTGAACGGTACACCGGCGATCCTGCTGGAGAGCGGCGAGTTGCTGCCGGGTTACAAGCCGGCGGGCAAGCTTGCGAAATACCTCGACGAGACCGCGGTGGAGAAGGCCAGTGAACAGAGTGGCCTGAAGAACGGAGAGACCGTCTCCGTCGCACGTTAGTCAGAACCGGTTCTAGAAAAAAACATAAAGAAACGAGAAACGCGCCTCTCGGCGCGTTTCTCGTTTCTTTTATCCGAACCCTGCCCGCATTCAGGCCCGCCGACACCGCCCGCTCGCGATCATTGCGCCACGGGCTGGCGGTGAAGGGTCAGACGGCCTTCTTACAGAAGTACCCGTCGATGCATGCACTCGTAGCCCTGCTGCTCGGCAGCTTCAGCGATTGCCGGCGGAGGCACGATGACAATCTCGTCGGGCTGCCAGCCTTCCGGCGTGGAGACGCCGTTGGCATCGCAGGTTTGAAGGGCCTGGATCAGGCGCAGGAACTCGTCGATCGATCGGCCGTTGGTCATCGGGTAGTAGACCATCGCCCGGAGGATGCCTTCGGGATCGATCACGAAGGTGGCCCGCACCGCGGAGGTGTCGGCCGCGCCGGGGTGAATCATCCCACAGGCCCGGGCGACGTCCATCTTGAGGTCGGCAATGACGGGGAAACCGATGTCGACACCGAACTTCTCCTTGATATTGCGCACCCAGGCGACATGGCTGTAGTGGCTGTCTATGGACAGGCCGAGCAGTTCCGTGTTCAGCGCCTGGAATTCCTCCTGACGCCTAGCAAAGGCCATGAATTCGGTCGTACAAACCGGGGTAACGTCCGCCGGGTGCGAGAACAGGACCAGCCATTTGCCGCGATAGTCCTCGAGCTTCCTCTGACCATAAGTCGTCGGCGCATTAAAGGCAGGGGCGGGTTCGTTGAGCCGGGGCATGCCCGATTGTGTCAAGGTGTCCATTTTGGGGTCCTCAATGATTGGTTTCGAAGGGTTGTAAAGTCATGCCTGCCGCGCTGGCCGGGCATGTGAATCAATCCACAGGACATTAAATTCGGATTATGGGAAATGGCTATGACACGCAATTAGCTTGCCTCAGGAGGTGCCCGAATGATTGCCGGAGATCAGGTCGACGCAGCTCAGCCCCGAGGCACTCACCGCGGCGCGAAGGGCGTCGATCACCTTCGGGCGAGGGAAGGTCGCCCGCCAGGCCAGCGCCACCCGGCGGCTGGGAACCGGTCCGGAGAAGCGTCGAATCCTTACCAGGCGTTGGGCATAACGATCCACACCGGCGGCCGTGCAGGGCAACACGGTCAGGCCCATACCGGAAGCGACCATGTGACGGATGGTCTCCAGCGATCCCCCTTCGATGAGGTCGCCGAGGTTTCCCTGCCCCGGCGGTCGTGGCGCGCAGGACGGACAAGCGTCGATGACCTGATCCCTGAAGCAGTGTCCGGAGCCCAGCAACAGGATGGTTTCACTCTCGAGATCGGTTCCGTCCAGCGTCTTCCTGGCGGTCAGGGGGTGTGCCGAGGGGAGAAGAATGACGAAGGGTTCCTCGTACAGCGGCAGGGTCAGTACATTGGTTTCGGTAAAGGGCAGCGAGATGACGATGACATCGAGTTCACCCCGCTTGAGCCGTTCCGCTAGCACGGCGGTGTAGTTCTCCTCCACCAGCAGGGGCATCTCGGGCGCCAGTTCCTGCAAATGGGTGATCAGGTCCGGAAAGAGGTAGGGACCGACCGTGTAGATCGCGCCGAGCCTGAGCGGTCCCACGAGCTGGTTACGACCCTCGTCGGCGGCATGCTTGACGGCCTCGACGGCCTCCAGCGCGCGCTGCGCCCGTTCCACGATGCGCTCGCCGACCGGGGTCACCTGCACGTTCTGGGCGCCGCGCTCGAAGATCCTTATACCCAGTTCGTTCTCGAGTTTCTTGACGGCTACGCTCAACGTGGGCTGGCTGACGAAACAGGCTTCGGCTGCACGACCGAAGTGGCGGGCGCGGGCGAGGGCGACGACATAACGCAGTTCGGAAAGATTCATTATTATGACTTTTCGGCGATAGTTATTCGCTATTAAAGCATTTGGACCTTTCAGATGGTAATAGTGGGTGCGCAGCGTAGTTT